>JAYVWD010000853.1:0-5847 GCA_043786345.1 Pseudomonadota bacterium | reverse complement strand
TCGCCAAGGGCGAGCAGCTTCAGGTGCGCGACGGAAAAGGCGGCGTAACCGCGGCCGAGCTGGTGACGACCGCGAGCGAGAAGAACGACGAGGACGTCTACAACCTGGAGACCGACGCCGGGAACTACTTCGCCGAGGGCATCGTTGCGAAGTACTACTGAGCTCGCCGCCATCCTGCTGGTGGCCTGGCCGTTGGCGGCGGCCGCACCCGCTGGCGCCGACGAGGCCGCCGAAGGCGTGCGTCTGAGCGGCGGGCTGCGGGTCGACGCGCGCTACGAGGACCACGGACTCGAGCGCGAGCCCGCCTATTCGCCGACGAAAACCGCCGCGTTCGAGCTGGCGCTCCGGCTCGGGGTCGAGGTCGCGGCGACCAGGCGCACCACCTTCGAAGCGGTGGCCGACTCGCGGACGGCGGGGTTTCTCCAGGCGGCGGTCGTTCGGCACGAGGTCTCGGACACGCTCGCCTTCCGGGCGGGACGCGACTACGTCAATGCCGGCGGGTGGGATCAGAAAGACCGCGGAGTCACGGCGCTCGCCCCATCCCTTTATGTCCAGCGCCATATGCCTTGGACCGTGGCGAAGGGCACGGCGCCGGCCCTGGGCCCCGCTACGGCCGCGGCCGTTTCCGTCGTCGTGACGTTTGCGAAGGTCGGAATCGCGACCCTCCAGGTTCTCGACGATGTCGTGGTCGGGGAGGACGCCGCGGCCCGCTTTTCCCACAATCGCCGGCAGCCCGCCGCGCTCTTTGAATGGCGGGGATCGGGCACGACGCTGGCGCCGCTCTTCCAGGCCGGGACCTATGACCTCAATCATTCCGCCTTCGCCGCCGCGGGCCTGCGCCTTACGCTGGGCGCGCTCGAAGTACGGGGCGACTTGCTGATCGACGTGCGGGGCCAGCCGACCTCCTCCCACCAACGCGTCGCCACCCAGTACCGCTCGGCGTCCATCGACGCCGCCTACGACCTGGGCGAGGCGCAGGTGTTTGGAAAATTTGCCGCGCTGGAGGTCGTCCAGCCGGGGAACGACGGCGGGAAGGACCATGCGGCCAACCAACCAGACGTCGTGTTCGACGACGACGGGCGCACCTTGGCGTTGGGCGCCCGGTACCGGCTGGACGGCGACGCCTTCGCGCCGTTCGTCGCAGTCATCGTCGGCGCCGGGCGGTTTCTGACGGACGCCGCGGATCCGGGCGGCCCCATGAAGACCAAACGGGAGGTGGCGCTCGCTCTGGGCGTCACGAGCCACTTCTGAGCGCCGCCGGCACCCGGCCTCAAACCGGGCGTGATTACGGCTGGATGGACCCTTAACGGCGGGGGTTCACATCAAGTCCTTAATCCCGGCCCTTCATTATGAGTGCCAGGGCCGCGGGGCGAGTCGGTTACTATCCCCTCGCCTTTGAACATCCGCCCCCTAAGGGAGAACTTCCGTGGTCAAGTTTTCATTGCGCGCGCTGGTGCGCGCCCTCCTACTCGTCTTCGCCTTCGGCGCCCTATCGTCAGCGATCCTGCCCGACGCGGCACAGGCGCGCGCCGGCGGCGGTCGCTCCGTCGGCCGCCCGTCGGGAGGGGGCGGCCAGCGCACATCCCCGCCTCCGGTCAGCCGGCAGCAGCCGGGCGTCGCGCCGAACAACAGTCCCAACCCGCCACTGGGCGCGCCATCCAATGGCGGCGGTTTCATGCGCAGCATGGCCGGCGGCATCGCCGGCGGTTTCCTCGGCAGCATGCTTTTCGGCTCGCTTGGTAATGCCTCCGGCTACGGCGGCGGCGGCGGCGGCGGCGGCATCGGGATCCTCGAAATGGCGCTCTTCGCCGGCCTGGCGTTCTTCGCCTTCCGCTGGTGGAAAAACCGCCTCCAACCGGCGACGCCCTTCATCAGCAACCGGACGGAGCGCAGCCCCAGCACCGCGGCCCACCCCTTCGAGCCGCGGCTCGTCGGCGGCACGTCCGTGCAGCCCGTCGGTATCGACCCCGAAGAGGCCTCCGATCTCTTCTTCAAAGTGCAGGGGGCGTGGACCCGCCGCGACCTGTCGTCCGTGGCCAGCCAACTTGGCGCCGAGGTCGGCGACGTCCTGCGCCGTGACCTTGAAGACCTCAAGCGCAACGGCCGCATCAACCGCCTGGAAAACATCACCGTCCGCCGTACGGACGTCACCAACAGCTGGTCCGAAGGCGCCCAGGAGTTCTCGACCGTCCGCTTTCTCGCGAACCTGCTCGACTATACCGTCGACGCGACGACCGGAAGCGTCGTCGAGGGGAGCGATAGCGTTCCCGTGAAATTCGAAGAGGACTGGACGTTCAGCCGTTCGGCGGGGGCCGGTCCGTGGCAACTCGCCGGGATTCAGCAAATGACGTGACCGGGGACATGCGAAGGCGAATCCCCGGCCCCCTCAGGGCGGCGCCGGGCGAGCTGCCGCCCGCGCCGCGCGAGATGGCAAAGACGCCGAAGTAGGCGCTCTACCGACCGTTGCCCGTCGGCCCTCGACGGTGCCGCGAGCCGAGGCGCATCGAGCTTAGCTGCACGTCATCCCGACCGTCACCGGCGCCGTCGTCGGGTCAACGAAGTCGTTCGTCAAGATGCACGATTTACCGGAAGGCTGGACCAGGACGCGCACGTCGGTCTGGTCGCCGTGGTTGACCGTCTTGGTGAACTGGTAGGTGCCGTCGGCGGTGATCGTCAGGACTTCGTCGGGTTGACGTGGCGCGAGGTAGCTCTTCACTTTGACCTCGTTCGAGACGCCGAGGCCGGAGACCGTGATGGTGATCACGTAGGCGGCGACACAGGTGACCGTCACGTTCGAGACATCGCCCTTGATGGTGCCGGATGCGTTCGCGACCTGACAGTCATGGCCCGCGGGCTCCGAGTCCAGCGTGACGGCGTACGTCGCGTTGTAGGCGAGCGCCGGCGGGAACTGGAAGCTGCCGTCCGCCGTCAGATTCAGCACGTCGCCACCGTTGAGCTTCAGGCCGAGCGTGCCGGAGGCCATCCCTGACAGGGTGCCGCCGACCTTATGGGAGACCGAAGAGCAGGCGATGTTGGCGTCGACGACGTTGTCGTCGAGGGACGTGGTCGTACCGCTCGCCGCGACGGTGCACGTCTGGATGTTCGCGTCGGTCGTGATCGTCAGGGTTTGCGCGCTGAGCGCGCCGAGGCCTTCCAGTGCATAGAGCGTCCCGTCAGCGGCGACGTCGACGGATTTCGTGCCGTTGGTTACCGTCAAGGGGGCTGTCTGGCCCGAGACCGTACCGCCGATCGCGTAGGTCTTGTACACGCACGTGACCTTGACGGCGTTCGTGGAATCCGCGGTGAACGTGCCGGTGCCACCTTCTTTTACTTCGCAAACCTGATGGGCCGGTTGGTCGAGGACCGCCGCCGTGTAGGCGGTGCCCGAGACGCTCCGAGTGGGATAGTTGAAGGCCGGGCTGCCCTTCGCCTCGGACGTCACGGTCGTTACGCCGCCGACGTCGGACGTGAGCTTGACTGTCCCTTGGAGGTCGGCCACGGTTCCACCGAGCGGCAGCGTGTTGTCCTTCAACGTGATCGACATTTCCGCGTTCGCGGCGATCTCGGCCGCGGCGTTTCTTGCGTAAACCTGGAAGAAGAGCGGCGTGTCGAATGGCAGGCCGACGACCTTGGTCGGGGACTTCGCGTCTTCTGAGGCCGTGGTGGTGTAGTTGCCGGTAGCCGTTCCGTAGCGCAGCTTATAGGCCGTCGCTTGCGGGGACTCGGCCCAGACGACGTTGACGCTGCCGCCGCCGAGGTCTTCGAGTTTGGTGATCTCGAACGCGATCGGTTTGCCGGTCGGTGTCGCCTTGAAGCGGGTCGTCTTGACGTTCGCGTTGTTGATGTACGAGAACAGCGCGAAATTGTAGCTCACGTCGTTCTGCAGGCCTTCGAACTTGAACTCCTTGGCGCCCGCGTTCAGGCCATATTGAATGCGCCATTTGCGGCCTACACGACCGGCTCCTCGATTGGAGTGGGAAGAGTCGTTTGCGATCGTGGCAGGGGTCTCTTCGTTCGCGGCTTGGCTACGAACGGAAGCGGGGGATGGCAGTTGCCGGGCGGATTTGTCGAGCGCACCGAGACCCTGGAATCGGCGATCATTCGCGAGGTCAAAGAAGAAGCGGGTCTTGATTGCGCGATACGCGCCATCGTCGGCCTTCGACACCGCCTCTATGTCGGCGACGGCTCGCCTTCTGCCGGATTTCCAGGACCGAACGAGCTCACAGCGGCAATCGACCGAAGGACGTACACCGCCTTTTTTTTGAAGCGACGTCGGTCGACGGGCCGCGGAACCGGAAGCCCCATTCGAAGCACAGGCCGAACGGGGCTTTCAACTCTTTGATTTGAATGAATGGTCGGGGTGACGGGAGCGCAACCAACGACCTGTTTTCACTATGCGTCCTAACCTGCTGGCAGCGTTTGGCAGCTATGCCTTTCGCAGGAATCACGGGCAGACCCGGTGTTGATCACCTTGGCGCCAGCCTGATCTGAAGCCAATGCGACACCCATGGACCTCGTCGGCGGCAACCCCGATGTTGGGGAACGTTAGGCTTCGACTCGATCGCGATCGTTTGGTAGCCTTAGCCTTTCATCGGAGGTGAACGCGATGCTTCGAGTCTTTCCTTTGGCTGCACTCTTGTCGGTCTGCCCTCTGCTTTCGGGCCCGTCGGCCTTCGGAGCCCCGGTTGAAGGGCTGACTTTCGAGGTGTACGACGTCGATACGCAGACGCATTTCCGAACCTACGACATTTGGGATCGCAACGCCGGCCTGGCTCGGTTCGCGGCGCTCCGCGCCAGCTCGGTGTGCTTTCGCCGGCTAACAGATCTCATGCGGGACTGGGTCGCCAGCGACGTCGTTCAAGGCGCGCGGCGCGACGCGCTTACCGACACGCGCATTTACGGAGCTAGCTTCGGAATGACGATGTGGAATTCGACATTGAAGGCTCCGATCCCCGGTTGCCCGTACAATGTCGTTGCCATCGACATCTACGCCAATGCCTCAATGAGTCGGTCGATTTGGATTGATCCCGCGGCACCGCAGATCGATTTGGATGTTCTCGTATCCAAATTGCGCGCCGCCGTCGCCGCGCGCATACCCGTTGAAGAAGATATTGCCGCCCGCAAGGCCGCCTGGGACATGACCCGGTCCGGTTACGCGCAACAAGACGAATGGTTCGACGATCTTACCCGGTGGCCCAACTGAGTGGTGCCGCGACGTGGTGACCCTGCGGCCGCAGCGCCCCCGATGTTCGAGTTTACGCCCGACGGCGGCGGCGCCCATAAGCCCACCTGCTGTCGCTCAAGTGATCTCGCTAAAATAGGCTGCTGGGTTCCGGTGACGGGCGGCCTCAATTCTCTCGCTTGGGGGCTGGGGCTCCGCGCAACAATCCTTCGGTACTTAGGTCCTCATCCAACCCAGGCCAATGTATTCCGTACCCGCCGCCGGCAATTTGCCACGCCGTGAGCTGCTTCGGCGTCGCGTTCATCAGCTTGGGGTACCAAGCCAGCGGGGCAGATATTGTACGGCCGTCATCGAGATCGACAATGATGCTGTCGTCGTCAAAGCGAACATCTTTGACGGCAGGGATTCGCAAGCTACTTGCCAAAGTATTCATACCAGGCCTCCAAGAACTTCTGCTCGTGCTGGTCAACCAGACTCTTCAGAGCCCGTATCTCTTTTGGCGAAAACCGAATGGTTCGAGCGACCGCCACCGGGTTCAGCCAGAACTTCGCGGATTGGTCGTCGCGATCGACATGAATGTGCGGCGGCTCGCCGGGTTCGTGGCTGTGAAAGTAAAATCGGTACGGCCCGACTCGCAAAACCGTTGGCACGCCCTTCTCCTACTC
>JAYVWD010000852.1:0-2855 GCA_043786345.1 Pseudomonadota bacterium | reverse complement strand
GGACACCCAGGAGACGCAGGCGATGGCGATCGCGCTGGGCCTCGGCCTCCGCTTCGTGCCGACGGCCGAGGGCGAGCGTGAGGCCTGGATCATGGGCAGCGGCGGGTACCTGCTCGCGGCGACGGTCGAATACGAGGAGCAGCCGCTCCTCGTTTTCAACGTCCAGATGCCGCCGCACAACGACAACGACTACCTCTGGTACTCGTTCGTGCAGGAGCGCATCAGAGAGCGCGTCGCCAAGGCGAAGTCGTGCATGAAGCGGGTCATCGTCACCGGCTTCCTGCCCGGCGACGACGGGGCGCGGCGGTACGTCGAGTTCATCCAGAAGCTGCAGCTCAAGGACTCCGCGCAGGGCTTCTGCCAGATCGCCAACAAATGCTACACCGCGACCCCGACCAACGACATCTACCTCGCCACGGTCGGCGACGAAAGCCCGACGCGGACCGACAAGGTCTTCTTCCACCACACGGCGCTCATCTACTCGAGCGCGCGGAACTTCGAGGAAAGCGACCCGAACAACCGCTACGTGCGCGAGTTCGGGCTGGCGCGCCTCTGGCCGACGCAGCGCTTCGGCTGGGTCGCGAACGCCCGCGTCGCCCGCTGTACGGCGGCGGAGATCGCCGATCCGTTCGGGGTCCGGTGAGGCGGCCGGCCGCCGCTCAGTGAAGCGCCAGCGCCAGCGCGAACCCGGTCTCGACCGCGTGGAGCTTCATCGTCCCGGTCCCCCGCCAGCGGTCGATGTAGACCAGCGCCATGAAATTCGGGTCGATCACGCGCACGAGCGCCGCCGAAAGCGCGATGCCGACCTCGGTGCGGTAGTCATCGGAGCGCCTGACTGGCAGTCGCGCGTTGGTCGCGGGGAGCAGGTACAAGATCTTAGGGCCGGTGAGCAGGTACATGGGGTGGCTCAGCCGGATCGAGTAGAGGGTCTGGTGGCTCACGTTGAGGAGGCCGAGCGTGTCGGAACCGTCGGCATTGGGGGTGGCGCGGTGAAAGACCTTGAACTGCGCGCTGACGCCGAGGATCCAGTCCTCATCGAGGTCGTAGAGGTAGCTGATCATCGGGCTCGCGCGGCCGGGCTGCAGATCGTCCTCCGAGTGGGACACGGGATAGTTCCGCGCCAGGCCGAAGCCCACGTACGTCCGCTGATACGGGTTGATCTCGCCAAACGCCAGAGGAGCGCCTAGAATGAGGCAAATCGTGCCGACCCAAGCGAAATTTCGCGAAATCGAGCGCACCCGGGCTCCTGAGGCCGTTCCCCCCGAACCTAGCAAAGCGCGATGAAGACGTCTCTCAAACAAAGCGGGATCGGGGCGTCGACGAGGTTTCCGCGGGTCGTCCTCAACACCTGCGCCATGGCGCTGATGATCCCGATCACCGGCGCTTACTTCTGGAGCTTCCTGCTCCTTTGCTGGCTCGTGGTGGCGCGGCCCGGGCGCGCGGATCGGACCTCCGGGGGGGACGACACGCTGACCCATGCCTGGCAGCCGATCCATTGGGGGGCGCTGGCCCTCATCGGAACGCAGGTCGTGGCGAGCCTCGTCGCGTACTTCAGCTCGGAGTTCGCGCAGCCGCTTCCCGTCGTGCTTATGCTGAGCCTGCACATGCTCACGAAGTTCACAGTCCTCTGGTTCGTCCTTGCGGCGGGGCAAAGGGCGATGGCGCGGCGGGGGTACACCGTCGTGCGCGAGGGGGCGCCGTGGCTGTTTGGCTTCCTGTGCATCCACCTGGCCTACTGCCTCGTCCAACGCGAGACCGGGATCGACTGGACGCACGGCTTCCACGCGACGCTCGGCCAGCACCGGTTCGCCTATGGCGTCTACCGCGTGTCCGGGTTCCACGGGCACCCGCTGACCCTATCCTACAATCTGATGCTGCTCGTCCTGGCCGCGACCTGGGTCGTGACGCACGCGCGGACCGCGCTGCCCTCCGGAACGCGCCGCCTCTGGTTCGGGATCCTCGCCGTGTCGCTGGTGACGCTCGTCATCACGGGCTCGCGATTCCCGCTCGCGGCGCTGGCGCTGGCGCTCCTCGCCTGCGAGTGGCGGCGCCTCTGGAAGCACAAGTGGTGGGTCTTAGGGCTAGCGGGCGTCATGGTTTTGGCGCTGGCCCTGGAGGGCTCGACCGTCGGAAGGGTGCAGGAGCTCTTTGACCAAAAAGTGCCGCTGACCGAGCGATTCCCGCGCTTTGTCTTCTGGCAGGTGCATTGGCGGATGTTCCTCGACCACCCGCTGGCCGGCGTCGGCATGGCGGGCGTGGACCGCGCCTACGAGGTCTACTATGCGGGCATCGAGCCCTCTGATAAAATGTACTCAGCCCATGACATCTTCCTCCAGCTCCTGGCCGACACCGGCCTCATAGGCCTCACTGGCCTCGTCGCTCTGCTCGCCGGATTTGCGGTGGCGGCGCGGCGGCTCGAAGCGGCGGGCGCCGACGGCAGCGCGCTCCGTTACCTCGCAGCAGCGGCCATTTTCTCCGGACTCCTCCAAAACAACTTCCGCGATTCCGAATTCCTTTACGCCTTTTGGTTTCTTACGGCCGCGCTTTCGGTGCCCTTCCAGGCACACGGGGGGGCGGCGCAGAGAGCGGAGCTCCGTGAGCACGGAAAATCGCCTCAAAATTTCCAATCCCCAACGCGTCCTCCGGATTCTGCGGCGCATTTGTCAGGCTAGCCTGCAGGTGATGGTCCGCGCCGAGGGCGCCGCCAGCATCGCGGTGAAGGGCCGGGCCGCCAACGTCATCCTCGAGGGCGACGCGGGGATGCGGATAAGCAACATCTCCGAGAAGGGCGTCGCGCACCTGGGGATGCGCACGCGGATCCAGGTCGAGTTCATCATGATGTCCACCAAGGTCGT
>JAYVWD010000851.1:0-2056 GCA_043786345.1 Pseudomonadota bacterium | reverse complement strand
GCTATGGCGGACGAGCGCGTCAGGCTCAGTGCGAGCCGAACGCCGTCAGAATATAGCGGAACGAGCCCGTGACGGTGATTTTGTTTTTGCTGAACCCATCGGGCAGCGGCGCGAACGGCGAGGCGAGCTTGATGGCGTCGACGATCGCCTTGTCGAGGATTTCATAGCCAGAGGATTTCATGACGCGGATCTTGCTCGTCGAGCCGTCCTTCGCGATCGTGAATTCCAGGCCCACTTCGCCCTGCATGCCGCGGCGGCTCGCTTCGATCGGGTAATTCCAGACGAGCTCGATCGCTTTGCGCAGATTCGTGAAATACCCGATGAACCGGTATTCCGACGTGTTGATGTCGATGCGGTCGCCTTCGAGGATCTTGTCGTCGACGTAGTCCTGATAGCCGGCGTTGAGCTGGCCGTTCAGGTCATCCATGCTGCTCGGCAGCAGCGCTTCGTAGTCGTTGCGCGGCTTCTTCGGCTTCGCCTCGCCCATCGCGAGCGAGCCCGCCTGCGGCTTCTGATCGCCGTTCGGCGTCGGCGGCGGCGGCGGCGGCTGCGGCGGCTTCACGTCCTTGACCGGCTTGGCGTCGGCGATCTTCGGCTTGTTGTTGGCCTCGGGCTTGCCCTTCTGGCCGGCGTCCTTCGCCTTCTCGCGGAGGATCCTGTCGGAGACGCGGGTCTCTTTTTTCGTCTGGTGGTTGACGATCCCGACGTGGTCGGCCTCTTTCGGGGCCTCGGTGGGCGCCTGGGGCATCTCGAGGATCTTCTTCAGGAAGTCCTCGGCGGCCTTCTTCTCCTCCTTTTTCGGCTCGTCTTTCTTCTTCGCCAGCTTGGGCGCGTCGATGATCCGGACCTTGACGCCGTTGCGGGGCATGGTCGGCATGTTTTCGCCGGCGTGCCGCTTTTGGTACCAACCCAGCTCGAGGCCCGACAAAACGTGGACGACGAGCGAAAAAAGCAATGCCGAGACGAGGACCTTGCCCCCGTGCCGGTACCATCTGCTCTGCTGGTTCTTATCGCCGAATTTCACTGGCAAGTTCGACCGAAAGTTGTGCTATCGTCCAGGAATTGCGCTCCCGAGCTGCCCATTCCAATGCTCGCCGACCCCTATGTTATCGGCAATAGCGGAATGAATTGAAGGGCAAGCTCGCTCCTCACCTCCCCCAAAGGGATCCCCCGTGCGACTCAAGATGCTCGTAGCGACCGTAATCCCTATCCTTTTCTTCGCTTGTGCCGAAAAAGAGTTCGATCCGAACGACGCCGAGAAGTCTTATGGGATCGCCAAGGAGCCCTACGACGACGGGAGCTTTGAGATCGCGGTCACCAAACTCGGTGAATACAAGAGCCGCTTCCCCTATTCCAAGTACGCCGTCGAGGCGGAGCTCCTCCTCGCGAACGCGCAGTTCGAGCTCGGTCATTACACCGAGGCGGCCGTCGCCTACGAGCAGTTCGTTAAGCTCCACCCCAAGCACCCTAAAATTGACTACGCCCTCTTCCGGATCGGGGAGTCTTATTGGGAGGATGCGCCCGAGGAGATCGACCGCGAGCAGGAGTACACGACCAAGGCGATCAAGGAGTGGGAGAAGCTCACGGCCAAATTGCCCGACTCGCCCTACGCGAAGAAGGCCAAGGACCTGATCAAACAGGGCAAGCGTCGGCTGGCCGAAAGCATCTCCTTCATCTTCCAGTTCTATTGCCGCCAGGACATCAACCACGCCTGCGCTTACCGGGCCATCCAGCTCGCCGATGAGTTCCCCGAGTTCCCGGACCTCCGGATCGACGCCCTCGAGCACGCCATCAACTCGCTCGACCAGGTCGCCAAGGCCAAGGAAAAGGACCCGACGAGCGATAAGAACCTCTATTTCAAGACGATGAGCGCGAGCGAGATCAAGGCGCGCGCCGACGGGTTCCGCAAGCTGCTCGCGGACTACAAAAAGACGGTCGATCAAAAGTCGAACTGAAAGTCTGTCGAGAAATGGTCGGGTCTCCTTCGAGCGGGGCAAAACGACGGCCCTCGACCTGGAGATCAAGGTCCTCCGGACCGGGCACCTCGTCTTCAAAC
>JAYVWD010000850.1:0-4119 GCA_043786345.1 Pseudomonadota bacterium | reverse complement strand
CGGCCGAGGTGATCGCGCGCCTCCCTCTCGGCATGATCCTGCCGCAAGGCGTCGCCCGGCCGCCCTTCGCCGTCAGGGATCCGGGGGACGATGCGGCGCAAGCAGCCCAACTCGCCGACCTCCTCTTCCAAGGCCTCGTCCCCCGTCCTGCGGGCGCGGGCGCCGCGGTAACCGGGCCCCTCACTCCGCCGGGGTCGGCGTCGGCGCGGCCTCGTCGCCCGGGGATCCCGCGGGCTCGGCCGCGGTCGGCGCGGGTCGGACCGGCGCCGTCGTCACGTCGGGCGCGATCACCGCCGCCACCTCGGGCGCATTCGCCGCCGCCCCGGCTGCGGCTTCGCGCTCGGCGCCCTGCGTGTCGCGCTGTTCGACGGCTTCCTGATAGGTGGCGATCTGCTGTTGCTGCTGCTGCACCACGTTGCCCATGTATTGCAGCTCGTCCTCGAGCGTGTCGACGCGCTCCTTTAGGTCGTCGATCGTCTGAAGGAAGTAGACCTTCATGGCATCGGCGTATGCCGTGCGCTGCGCCGCGGCGTCGGCCTGCGCCTGGTCCTCGTCGAGGCTGGTGGCGAACGGGATCTCGTTCTCTCCGGCCGGCTCGTCGAAGACCGACTGAGCCAAAGCGGCGGTTGACAGGGACGCACTCATCAGAAGGGCAAACGCGAGCCTCATGGAACACCTCCGATGTCCCGACGTTGCAATTCAAGGGCCGCGGGCGCTCAGCGCGGCAGCACGCCGAGCACGTTCGGCAGGGGTGTCGGGATGTTGGAGCCTGAAGTCTGCCCCGCGGCCTCGTTGTAGCCGCCGACGACGTCGACCTCGGTACCGCCCGCATTCACGTAAAGCGCGGCAGGGATGCCTCCATCCGCGTACATGAGGCGTTTAACCGCGAGCGGCAGCGCCTTCACATGCTCGACGAAGTCGTGGACCGTGAACGGCGAGCGGCCGTGCAGGAGCAGGATGCGCCCCGCCTCGTCCTCGCCGATGGCGGCGATGCTCCAGGACTTCCCGGGCTGCTGCGCCCAGACGGTCTTGCCCTTGCACGAAAGCATGCGGATATCCTGGACGACGGCGTCGAAGCGCGGCAATAGCCGCTTCACGTCGTCGCACTCGCGGTCGAGGAGGCGCGCGGCCGGCGGCTTCCCGTCCTTCGGCCCGTAGACCAAGTAGGTCTTGTCCCGGCTCGCGTGCGCGTTGTTGGTGTGCTCGGCCGTCCGGAGCAGCGCGATGCTGCTCAGGTAATCCTTTTGAAACATCGAGGCGTTGATCGCGGCGGCGAGGCCCTTCTGCTTCGCCCAGGCGCGGGCGGAAAGCGGCTTCCTGTCGGGCTCGGCGGAGGCGCTCAGCAACTTGAACTGGAACCGCGCCGGGTCGACGCGGACCACCCGGATCAAGGAGTCGCCGTACGCGGACTTGACCGGGGCCTCGAGCTCGCCGTAGTCGAGCCCGGGCGCCAGCTCGTGGATCGCCACCCCCGCGAGGAGCACCGCCGCCAATACGCTCATGTCGCTTCCCTTTTCGAGCTAGCCATGCAGTGGGGTCGCCGCTGAAAATCCCATCGGAATGCGCCAGCATCCACCTGAATCCGATTCCGGAACGACGGTAAGTATCCTTGATTTCTAGATTTTTTTGCAGGATCCCCGTCCACGGGGGGAGTTGGCCGGTCCCCCTGAGTGGGGGCCCGGCCGTCGTCCCTCGCCTTTTCTCAAGGATCGCCAAGGCATCGGCACCGAAACGGGTCGGTCGAAGTCGTATCGGGCCCTCCTCCGACGGTTCGCAGGCGTCGGGCGTCACCAGCGGTAGTAGTTACTACCGTAGGAGTAGTAGTCGTTGCGCGGGTAGTAGTAGTACCGCGAGCCGTAGCAGTCGTTGTTGTCGTTGTAGCTGTAGTCGTTGTAACTCGTGCAGCTGTAGCCATAGTTGTAGCTGTAAGTGTAGTCGTAGTAGCTGTAGTACGGCGTGTAGCTCGAGTAGTAGTACGACGGTTGGTAGCCGCAGCCATAGTAGCCGTCGCTATAGCCGCCGTAGTAGTTGCCCGGGCGCCCAGACCTGGAACCAGTCGCCCGACATCGCTCCGAACGGCTTGAACTGAATGCTGCAATGTCACTCGAGCAGGAAGTCCAGATCCTTCGCCGTCATGTCCGACATCACGTCGCCGTCGTTGGCCAGGATGCCCTCGACGAGCTGGCGTTTGCCGGCCTGGAGCGCCAGGATCTTCTCTTCCACCGTGCCGCGCGCGATCAGGCGGTAGGCGAAGACGTGGTTTTTCTGGCCGATCCGGTGCGCCCGGTCGATCGCCTGCGCCTCGCTCGCCGGGTTCCACCACGGGTCGAGGATGAAGCAGTAGTCGGCCGCCGTGAGGTTGAGGCCGACGCCGCCCGCCTTCAGGCTGATCAGGAAGACGCGCACGTCCTTGTCGTTCTGGAAGTGCTCGACGTTCTTCTTGCGGTCGTTGGGGGACGTCGAGCCGTCGAGGTATTCGTAGACGATGCCCTTCTCGTCGAGCCGCGACCGCACGATCGCCAGCATCGAGGTGAACTGGCTGAACACGAGCGCCTTGCGCCCGGAGGCCATGACCTCGTCGAGCTGCTCCTCGAGGAGCTCCAGCTTGGCGCTGGGCTCGCCCACCCGTTTCGCGTCGATGAGGCCCGGGTGGCAGGCGAGCTGACGCAGGCGGAGCAGCGCCTCGAGGACGTGCATGCGCGCCTTGCCGATGCCGCCGACCTTGATCTTCTTCTTGAGCGAGTCGCGGTAGAACGCCGCGAGCTCGTCGTATTCGCGCCGCCGGTCCTCGTCGAGGACGGCGTAAACCGTCGACTCCGTCTTGCCGGGGAGCTCGGGCAGCACCTGCTCCTTGGTGCGGCGCAGCAGGAAGGGGCGCAGCAATTTCGCCAGGGTCTCGAGCTGTTGGGGCCCGAGTTTCCCGGCGTTGCTGAACAGCTCGGCGAAGCCCGCGGCGCCCTCCAGCATGCCGGGGTTGAGGAAGCGGAAGAGCGAGCCGAGCTCCGACAGGCGGTTCTCGACCGGCGTGCCGGACATCGCCAGGCGGCGGTGGGCTTTGAGCATGCGCGCGGCCTGCGCGACCTGCGTGCTTTCGTTCTTGATCGCCTGCGACTCGTCGAGGACGACGTAGTCGAAGGGGATCGACGACAGGTTTTCGATGTCGCTCCGCATCGTCCCGTAAGAGGTGACGACGAGGTCGTAGGAATTGAGCTCCTCGATGTCCCGGTGCCGCGAGGCGCCGAGGTGCGCGTAGACCTCGAGGTCGGGCGCGAAGCGCGTCGCTTCGTCCACCCAGTTGTGGATCAGCGAGGTCGGCGCGACGATCAGCGAGGGCGGGGACCGGTTGGCCTTGGTCTTTTTCTTCGGACCGCGGCGCTTCTGCAGGTGCGCGAGCACCTGCACGGTTTTCCCGAGGCCCATGTCGTCGGCGAGGCAGCCGCCGAACCCGAACTCATCGAGGAACTCGAGCCAGCCCAGGCCCTGGCGCTGATAAGGGCGCAGCTCGCCGACGAAGGCCTTCGCCGGCTCGGCCTGCGAAACGCCCGAGAAGTCCGCGAGCTTCTTCCGGAACGCCGCGAAGGGCTTGTCGAGGTTGGCCTCGGCCGCCTCCGACACGAGCACGTCGAGGAAGGCCGCCTGGCTGCCGTTGAAGCGCAGCGTATTGGGCGAGGCGCCCTCGGCCTTGCCGCCCATGCGCAGGACCGGCGCGAGCTTCTGAAGCCAGGCGGTCGGCAGGATGCCGACGGACCCGTCGCCCAGGGTGACGCGGTCGGCGCCGGCCAGGACGGCCTCGAGGAGCTTGGGGATGTCGACGGAGACGCCGTCGCCGAAGTCGAAGAGCGCGCGCAGGTCGAGCCAGTCCATGCCGGAGCTGGTGACGACGTCGACCTGGAAGCTGCGGCCGACGCGGAGTTTATGGCCTTCCGCCTCGACCGACCAGCCGCCGTCTCCGAGCGCGGCGACGAGGACGCCCAGCGACGTGGCGTCGACGAAGACGTCGGCGCCGGCGGCGCTGCGCCCGGCCGACGGTTGCACGCCCGGGTGCTCGCACAGCTCCTTGATGAACTGCTCTTCGCGCTCGCGGCTCCGGAGGACGACGACGCGCGCCTTCGCGGGCGC
>JAYVWD010000849.1:0-4904 GCA_043786345.1 Pseudomonadota bacterium | reverse complement strand
GAAGGACGGCGGCAAGAACGGCCCCTGGCGCCGCGGACCAATGCCGTACGGACACTGGCGCCTTTGCCGGAGATGTCGACCATGGCGGCCTCACCTGCGGCGCTCAAGTGTGAGAAGTCACCCATTCAAAATACCCACGTCACCCACCGATCGTCCTGAACGTCGCGACATTGCCGACGTTGCCTTCATCGAGATAGTGCCGTTCGGGTTTTCTATCAATTAGGCGGCGCACACTCAAGGCAACAGCATCCGGACTGGCCAGATCCAGGGGGATATCCTGGTCGCCGAAAAGGCAAAGCTTCAGGCGACCCTTGGCCGTTATTCTCAACCTATTGCATTTGCTACAGAAATTGCACGACATCGGGTTGATGAGGCCGACCCGGCCCAAATGTTCGCGGGACCCGTAATCGGTCGCCGGGCCCCGCAAATCCGGCAGGTTCATGTTGGGATCGAGCTTGGCGAGGCCCCGGGAGGCCAGGTAGGGCTCGATCTCGGTGCCGAGGACCCGCTCGGTGCCGGAGAAGCTGCCATTGAGCTTGGTCTCCATCAGCTCGATGAAGCGGAGCGTCAACGGCAGGCTCAGCGCCCAGTCGATCAGGGACTCGATGTTCTGCGTGTCGCCGTTTTTGGTGCGGAGGAGGACGGTGTTCACTTTGACGTCGAGGCCGCGCTCGCAGGCGCCCTCGATGACGCGGCGGACCTTGTCGACCTCGCGGCTCCTGGTGACGGCGTAAAACCGGTCGGAGTCGAGGGCGTCGAGCGAAACGTTGAGCTGGTTGAGGCCGGCATCGACCCAGCGGTCCAGGTCGTGGATCAGTAGGCCGTTGGTCGTCATCGCGATGCGCTCGTAGCCGATCCGGCGGGCGAGGGCGACCGTGGCGAGGCAGTCGGGGTGAACCGTCGGCTCGCCCCCCGTGAGGCGCACCTTGCGGAACCCGAGGCGTCGGAAGCCGCGCAGCAGCGTGTCGATGTCCTCGCGTCCCAGGCGGGCCTTGTGGCGGTACCATTCGGGAAAGCCTTCCGGGAGGCAGTACGTGCAGGAGAGGTTGCAGGCCTCGGTCAGCGAGAAGCGGAGGTAGTGGAGGCGGCGTTTGAACGGGTCGAAGAGCGGGTCGCCGAAGTAATCCGCGAGCTCGTCCTTCGTGTTGCCGTTGAAGGCGAGCTCTTCGGCGAAGTCGGCGGCCTCGGCCGCGGTCGCGCCGAATTCGCCGAGCGCGCCTTTGACGCTGAGCGCGCCGGCCTGGATCAGGGCCGCGAGGCGCTCGGCGTGGGCCGCCCGCCAGACGGAGGGGTATGGCAGGAAATCGTCGGCGTCGTTCGCGAAGGCGGCGGGTCGGGTGTCGTCGGCTTTCGCCTGCGCCTGCAGCAGGCGGCCCAGGTGCAGCGGGCGAACCCCGACCTGGTCGACGGGTACCACGATGACCCTCGTCTCGCGGGCGCTCTTGACCGCGGTAAAGACGCCGGCGAGCGTCGCTTCAGGCAGGTCGATGCCGGTCTGGTCGTCGGAGACGACGGCGACTTTTCGCTGGTCCTCGTCCGAAAGGAAGCGCTCGACGGCACTCTGATAGAGGGCACGCTGGGCGGCGTCGCGGGTGACCAAAAGCACCTGCTTACAGGATCCGCCGAGGACCCGCACGGCGCGCGCGAAAAGGGGCTCATCGGCGAGGGGCTGGTAGAGCCCCTTGTCGGTGCCTAAGCGGGCTGAGCGGCCTCCGCAGAGGATCGCCAGCGTGGCATCGTGTTCCTGAAAGACTTTCATTACGAATCGAGGTACCCCAGGAGCCCGCCGGACAGATAGTAGACGGGCTGCGTCAGTAGGCGCCCGGCCACCTGCGCGGCTTGGAACGCGCGCATGCCGGAGCGGCAGTAAAAAATCACGGGCCGGTCGAGCTCAATGGTGTTCGCGAGCTCGGCGAAGCGCGAGAGCGGCAGGTGCACGTATCCCGGAATGGTGCCGTCGGTCTGGAGCTCATCGGTCTCGCGGACGTCGACCAGGGTCGCGCCGTCGGCCATCATCGACTCCATCTCCCCTTTGTACACTTCGATCGACATCATAAACCTCAAGCTTTGTGCGGATGATGATCGTGATGGCATTGGGTCCAGGAGGAGGTCCCATCATCGTAGAACTCTTTCTTCCAGATGGGAACGCGGGCCTTGAGCTGGTCGATGACGTAGCGGCAGCCGTCAAAGGCCTCGCCGCGATGCCGCGAGAGGACCTGCACGAGGACGGCGGGCTCGCCGATCTCGAGGCGGCCCTTGCGATGGTAGGCGCGGACGAACGCGAGGCCGAAGCGCTCGGCGGCCTCGGTGGCGACGCGGCGGAGCTCTTTCACGGCGAGTTCGTCGTAGGTTTCATACTCGAGCCGAAGGACGCCCTTGCCATGATTGATGTTGCGGATGTGGCCCTCGAAGGCGACATACCCGCCGCAGTCGGCGACGGCCGGAAGATCGCGGCGAAGCTCGGCGGCTTGCAGGGGCTGGTCGTGGATGGCGACGTCGATAAGCAAAGCTCAGCCTCCGGATACGGGCGGGATGAAAGCAAGGGTGTCGCCCGCTTTGAGGAGCTGGTCGGGGCGGGCGAACTCGTCGTTGACGGCGACGCGGACCTCGCTCAGTCCGAGCGGAAACCCGTACCTTTCGGCGAGCATGGAATAGACCTGACCTGCCGAGGCGCCGGCTTCGACCTGGACCTGCTCCGACGATTTGCCCGACGCATCGCGCAGGACGGCAAAGTAGCGCACGGCGATAGTGGAATGCATAGAGACCCTCTCGGAAGGCTGCCTATTTCTAGCACATGTGCCTATCTATTAGGAATGATCGCTCGGGACGTGATTGTAAAGACTTAAAATCACTAGAGAAGCGGGGAAAGAAGGCGTGCCGCATTGCCGCGCCACTTTTTGACGGCGCGGAACCAGCGCCGCTTGTCCTGGGTCAGGAACCGGCAGGAGATGAAATCCTTCTGGATCATCGCCGCGACGCGGCCGGCGAACTCCTGGCTGAAGATCAGGACCATCATCTCGAAGTTGAAGTAGAGGGCGCGGTTGTCGAGGTTCATCGTGCCGACGGCGGCGGTATCGTCGTCGACGAGGATGACCTTTTGGTGCATGAAGCCGGCCTCGTAGAGGAGGACGATGGCGCCGCGGGCCTGCAGCAGCTCGGCATAGAGGATCGAGACCCAGTGGACGACGCGGTTGTCGGATACCTTGGGGAGGATGATCCGCACGTCGACCCCGCGCAGCGCCGCGAGCTCGAGGGCGCGGGCGAGCGCGGCGTCGGGCACGAAGTAAGGCGTCGCGATCCAGAGGCGTTTCTTCGCCGAGTTGATCAGGTGCATGAGGAAGAGCACGCTGATGAGCGCGTCGTCGGTCGGGCCGGTGGGGATGAACTGCAGGACGGTGCCCGTCGTCGCCGTGACGGTGGGCTGCGGCGGCGAGTCGATGTTCACGAGCTCCTCGGTCGCGAAAAACCAGTCTTCGAGGAAGAGGTCCTCCATGCGGCCGACGATGCCGCCGGTGACGCGGGCGTGGGTGTCGCGCCAGTACATTCGGTGCGGGCCCTTGGGGTCGTCCTTCATGCGCCGGCGCAAGCGGCGCGTCGCGTACTCCTCGCCGACGTTGAGGCCGCCGGTGAAGGCGACCTCGCCGTCGACGACGACGAGCTTGCGATGGTTGCGGAAGTTGAGCTGGAAGACGCGCTTGAAGCTCGCGACCGGCAGGAATCGCGCGACGCGGACGCCGGCGGCGCGGAGGTCGTTGATGTACTGACCCTTGAGCCAGAAGGACCCCATGTCGTCATACAGGAGGTAGACGGGGATGCCGGCGCGCGCCTTCTCGATGAGCAGGCGCTGGAGCTCCAGACCGAGGCGGTCGGAGCGGACGATGTAGTACTGGACGAGGATGTAGCGCTTGGCGCCGGCGATGGCGCCGAAGATGGCGTCGAAGGTCGAGCTCCCGTCGATGAGGAGGTCGCAGGCGCCGTGCTGCGGGTCGAAGAGCGGGTCGCCGAAGCGGGAAAACAGGGTCTTGAAGCTCTGCACGCGCTCGCGCAGCGACTCGACGAGGTCCGTTGGATCGACCGGCGGGGCGAGGGTCGGCGACGAATCGATCTGCTCGAGGGCTTTGACGCCGGCCTTGTGGCGTTTGACGTAGCCGCGGATGCGGAGGTTGCCGACGAGGAGGTAGAGCGGGACGCCGACCATGGGGAGCGAGAGGTTGATGAAGATCCAGGCGATCGCGGCGCCGCTCGAGACGCGCTCGCCGAGCACGCGCACGCAGTTCATCAAGGCCAAGCCGTAGAGGATGACGAGGCCGATGGTTACCAGCGGGTGAAACTCGGCCGGAACGCTCACTGCATGCGGCGAGCGAGGGCTAAGACGCGGGCGCTGGCCTGGCAGAGCTCTTCGACCTCGGTCCACTGGCCGGCGGAGCTTTCGCGCTGGAAGGTGTACGAGATCAGCTCGTGATCGCCCTCGAAGGCGTCGAGGACTTTCGCGACGGCGGTCTTCTGATCCGCGCTGCCGGCTTGCGCCCCGCGTAGTTCTTCGATGGCTTCGACGAGGACGCCGGCGGCCTCGGCTTCTTTTTGATCTTTGAGGAGCGGCACGAGGCTTTCGATGGCCGCCACCAGGTCGGCGCAAGAGTCCTGGCGATTGCGTTTGATGACGGTCATGAGGCTCCCGAGATTGGCTGATTCACGGCCCTCGCCGCGGCCGAAATAGTAGTTTACACCCCGAGAAATGTCCATTCCCTCCCGGAGGGCGTCGGGTCGCCAGAAGATTTTGACGGGTGGCGGTGGGATTTTGCGTTGACACCCCCGAGGTCCTACTTGTAGATAAGGCTCTCCCGAGGTCATCCGTGCCAAACCACGGACGTTTTGTGGTCGTGGGCCGTTAGCTCAGTTGGTAG
>JAYVWD010000848.1:0-1875 GCA_043786345.1 Pseudomonadota bacterium | reverse complement strand
GACGACGCGAGCAAAAAGAAGCCCGCGGAAACCGGAGTTACCTCTCCGGACACGACGACGCCGACCGACCCGCCAGTGGACCTCGGTCCCTGCCGGACCAAGCCGAAGTCGACCCTGTGGTTGCTCGAGGACGACGCGCTCGCCCGCGACCGCGCCAAGGTCGAGTCGCTCTTGCACGGGCGAACGCCGGCGGGCTTCACGATCAGCATCAAAGATGCGTATCGCAACGCCGCCGGCGTCGATGCCAGCCACTTCGAGCTGACGCAGGAGTTCGGCGGCATCGCGCTGTGCGGCTACCACGCGAAAGCCCACGTGGTCGCCGGCGAGGTGACCATGCCCTTTTTTCCATATTATACGGCCCCGCCGAACCTCGGCGACGCCGCCTTCGGCACGCCCGAGGCCGCGGTCGACCGGGCCGCGGGCTCGATGGGCCTGTCGGGCGCCCGCACCAAAGTGCGCACGGCGGATCGTTGCCTGCAGCCGCAGGGCGGCGAGCTCGTGCCGGCGTTCGACGTCTTCGCCACCATCGGCGGCGCCCCGTACCGGGTGATCGGCAACGGTACTGCCGTCTTCAGCGTCGAGTCGCAGTCGCTGCACGCCGCCGCGACCGCCACGGTTTTCAAGCGCAATCCGACCGACGCCAAGATGGAAGACCTGCCTATCGACGTCTCCGACACCGGCACGCTCGACGTCGCCAACGTCCGGATCGTCAACGCGACGGGCACCGTGATCGGTCCCAAGGCCGAAGGCGGCAAGCTCGCGCCGGCCGCCGACTCCCCGGCGTTCCTCGAGGTCTCGCTCTTCGCCCACGTGCAGGAGCAGCTGGCCTACGACCTCCAATTCCGCACGCTCGGGTCGACGGACTGCATCCCGATCGAGGTCCTGGCGCATGCCGGCGCCGACGAGGGCCCCGTGTACCTGCCGTCGTGGAACCAGGACACCGGTCACCCGCGCATCGTCGTCCCCGACGCGATCCCCGGCCTGCTGCAAAACCTGGCGACCGACTACGACGCGGTCGCGCACGAGACCAACCACCACTTCGTCTACCAGCGCCTCAAGAGCTTGAGCTACGAGCCCTCCAAGGTCATCCACGAGGGCCTGGCGGACTACTTCGTCTTCGCGCACACCGGCGACACCTGCCTCGCCGAGTCGATCTGTCCGGCGGATACCGCCTCGAAGCTCTGCGTCGTCAAAGGCAAGTGTCTGCGCGAAGGCGATTCGGCGAAGTCCGACATGAAGTTCTACACCGACAAATACCTGGCCGAGCCGTCGTACCACAAGAAGTCGCAGGCGCTCTCCGGGCTCCTGATCGCGATCGGCCGGGAGCCGACGGTCGGACCCGACGTGATCGCCAAGGTCATGTTCGCCGCCATCGACTTCCTGAAGGAAAAATGCGAGATCTCGGACTGGCTCGAGGCGGTCCTGCAAGGCGACAAGGCGGTCAACGCCGGGGTGCACGCCTGCACGATCATCGACAAGGCCAAGGAGTTCGGCCTCGTGAACGAGACCGCGACCATGGACTGCAAGACTTACCAGGCGAAGTGACGGGGCGGAAGGCCGCTCCTTACTTCGTGAAGGAGCGGTCGGTCTTGAACCAGATGTCGAAGACCATCGACTTGGTCCAGGTCACGCTGTCGTTGGAGTCGCAGTCGCCAAGGCAGACGACCGAGCGGCGCCCGGTCGCGTTCCCGTAGCGGTCGGTCTCCAGGCCGTTGACCGGCGTCACATCGATCTTGTGCACGCCGAGCGCGTCGAGCGCCATCAGCTCCGGGGTCTTGAGCACGCCGTCGCGCGCCATGTTGCGCCAGCCGCGCAGGCGCGGCCACACCGCGTCGTCTTTCGAGATGACGCCGTCGCCGTTGCCGCCGTAGGCCT
>JAYVWD010000847.1:0-3947 GCA_043786345.1 Pseudomonadota bacterium | reverse complement strand
TCTGGGACGAGATCGTGAACATCAGCGGCCGCTTCGGCGACGCGCCGCCGTCGGCCATGGATCCGGACTTCGTCAAAGAGGTCGAGCGCAACATCCAGGAGATGACGCGCAGCGACCGGCATATCGACGTGCTCGCGCGCAAGGACGTGTATTGGCCGATCCTGACCAAAGGCCTGCGCGAAAGGCGGTTGCCGATCGACCTCGCCTACGTCGTCTGGGTCGAGTCGGGCTTCGACCGCACCGCCGAGAGCCCGGCGAGCGCCGTCGGACTTTGGCAGCTCATCCCCGAGACCGCGCGCGAGTATGGCCTCAAGGTCGACGGCAGCCGCGACGAGCGCACCGACCCGTGGAAGAGCACGCTCGCCGCGGCCGACTACATCGCGGATCTGTTGCGGCTCTATAAGGGCCAGCGCTACCTCCTCGCCCTCGCTTCCTACAATACCGGCCAGGCGCGCGTGCAACGGCTCCAGCTCAGCACCGTCGTCAGCCACGCGCTCGGCGCCGATTTCTGGCAGATCCGCGGGCAGCTGCCCCGCGAGACGAACGCGTATGTCCCCCGGATCATGGCCGCGATGATCATCGGCCGGAACTCGCAGCGATATCCGTCGTCCAAGGGGCTTTCGCACTGAGGGGACGGGTCAAAAACGCCGGCCCGCACCCTTCAGGCTTCCGGTTCGACCGTTCAGTCGGCTTGCCCGCGGCGCCGGCATTCGGCCGTGTATATCGTGTTTGTCTTCCCCAACAACCTGGCTCAAAGTGGCCTCCGGCGTTCTTAGGGAGGCATGGATCATGCAGTGACCTTCCTGCAAAACAAACCGCAGTGAAAGGGCTCCTCATGATCAACCCCGCACAGATCAAGCCAGACACCCCCGTCGTCTGCTCGAAGAATGGGAAATTTGCCATCGTCGACCACATGGAAGGCCGGGATACGGTCAAATTGAAGAAAGACAAGCAGGGCCAACACCACTTCATCCCCTTGAGCTGGGTGACGAAGGTCGACGACAAGGTGCACGTCGATCGCCCGGGGGACCAGGCGATGAAGGAGTGGTCCACCTCGTCCAAGGCGACCATGAGCCAGGCCTCGGGCGCCAAGCCCAAGACCAAGTCCGACGAGGCGATGATCGCTCAGGCCACCAATGAAGGCTTGCAGCACGCGCCGACGACGCCGAAAAGCTAGGTTCATTGACTTCTGGCGCTTCGAACGCCATGTGAGGCAAGCCTTACGCAGGAAGCTGTGGTACTCTGCCGACCTATGGCCGTACTCGTAACCTGCGATCGACTCACGAAGTCCTATCATGCCCGTCCCCTTTTCGAGGGGCTGACTTTCGCTATCCATGAGGGGCAAAAGGTCGGAATCGTAGGGCCTAATGGCGCGGGGAAATCCACGTTGATGCGCCTCGTCGCCGGCGAGGAGCAGCCTGATGAGGGCCTGGTCGTGCGGCGCCGGGGCCTCCTGGTCGCCTACGTGCCCCAGGTGTCCGTCTTCCCCGAAGGCATCACCTGCCGGGAGTTCGTCCTGGCGGCCGCGCGCGGGGACGATTTGGAAGCGGCGATGGCGCTCAGCCACTGCGGCTTCGAGGACACCGAGCAGCAGGCTCAGGGCTTAAGCGGCGGCTGGCAAAAACGCCTGTCGTTGGCCGCGGGGATCGCCCAGCAGCCCGACGTGCTGCTGCTGGACGAGCCGACGAACCACCTGGACCTCGAAGGTGTCCTCTGGCTCGAGGACTTCCTGCGCGAGGCCAATTTCGCCTGGGCCTGCGTCAGCCACGACCGCCAATTTCTCCAGCGCACCGTGACCCACGTGGTCGAGGTCAGCCGGATTTATCCGACCGGGATCTTCGTGTGCGAGGGCCGGTACAACGACTTCCTCGAACGGCGGACCCAATACCTGTCGGATCAGTCGAAAGTCGCTTCGACCTTGGCCAACAAGGTGAAACGCGAGATCGACTGGCTGCGCGCGGGCGCCAAGGCGCGGACCACCAAGTCCAAACACCGGACCGAGGCCGCGCACGAGCTGATCGCCTTGCTGGCGACCGTGAAAGGGCGCCGCGAAGGCCCCGCGGCCGGCATCGATTTCGTCTCGTCCGGCCGCAAGACCAAGCGCCTCGTCGTGGCGGAGCACGTCACCAAGAAGCTCGGCGACCGCGTCATCGTCGAAGACCTGAACCTGATCCTCGTGCCGAACATGGTCATCGGCCTGGCCGGCGGCAACGGCACGGGCAAGACGACGATTCTGAAGTTGATCGCGGGCCAGTACGACGTCGACGCCGGCAAGGTGACGCATGCCGACAAGCTCAAAGTCGTCTATTTCGACCAGAGCCGCGACCACTTGGACCTCACCAAGACGCTGAAGGCGACGCTCGCCCCCGAAGGCGAAAACGTCTTCTTCCAAGGGCGCGCGATCCACGTGGCCGGCTGGGCCAAACGCTTCAATTTCGCCATCGAGCAGCTGGCACTGCCGGTCGGGGAGCTGTCGGGCGGCGAGCAGGCGCGGGTCCTGATCGCCCAGCTGATGTTGACGCCGGCGGACGTGCTGCTGCTCGACGAGCCGACGAATGACCTCGACCTGCCGACGCTCGAGGCGCTCGAAGATAGCCTGAGCGACTTTCCCGGCTCGATCGTCCTGGTATCCCACGACCGCTACCTGATCGACAGCGTCTGCGACGTCATCCTCGGGCTGGACGGCTACGGTGGCAGCAAACTCTACGCTGACCGCGAGCAATGGCAGAAAGACACCCTGACCCCGGCCGGGCGCCCGAAAAAGCAGGCGCTCCCCGTCGCCCCGGCCGCCGCGCCGAAGAAGGCCGCCAAACGCGTCTCCGACAATGACCTCCGGGAAGTGAAGGCGCTCGAGGCCATGGTCGCGACGGCCGAGACGCGGGTGTCGGATTGCCACATCAAATTGGGCGACCCGGCCGTCGCCGGCTCGGCCGCGAAGCTGGCCGCGGTCTCGAAGGATCTGCGCACGGCGGAGCAGGACGTCGAGCGCCTTTATGCGCGCTGGGCGGAGCTCGAGTCCAAGCAGAAATAGGCGGACGCGCCCTCAGGCGCGCGCGAAGTCGATGAAGCCACGCTCGGCGTCGACGCCGACGAGGCGAACTTTGAGCTGGTCGCCGACGTCGACGCCCGCGGCACCCTGCACCAATTTGCCCTCGACGGGCGGCGTCACGACGCGCACCCAGGTGCCTTTGTCGGCCGCGCCCGGCACGAACGCCGAGAAAATGTCGCCGATCCGGTCTGGATGAGAATGCAACAACGCGGGCTTCACGAACCACGCGCAGCTCTTCTGGATACCCGCCGCCGGCTACGTGCACGCCGGGCTTTGAGGCAACGGATCCTACCGGGTCGTCACGATCGGCGCGGACGCGTCGATCTTCGGGTAATAAGGCGGCACGTGCTTGCTGGCGTTATAGTCCTCGAAGATCCCCATCTGCGTAAGCTTCGGGTCCATCCCGCGGTTGTCGTCGTTGGAGCGAAGCTCGGGATACCGGCTCTGGTCGTAGGGGTAGAAGGAAAAGATGGCGTCCTTGCCCCAGACTTCGCCGTACAGGTAGAGGGCGTCGTAGAATTCGCTGACCAGTCGGCCGCCCTCTTTGTGGCAGCGCATGCAGGAGTCTTCGCTGACCTGGATCAGGCCGGCTTCGTAGTTGTTGGGGACGATGGAAAGGGCGCCGGAGCTCGCCGCGGAATAGCTCTTCTTCGTGCCATTTTCCTTCCACGCGGTGTCGTACGCCGACGTGAACGTCGTCTTGGTCAGGAGCTCCCGGACGAGGGCCGGGTCGCCGAAGTCCGGGATCGTGTCGATCCAGCCGCTTTGGTTGAACGTCGGAGCCAGGGCCGCCTTCGCGGCCAGGGTTTTGGGCGTCAGCGTCCCGGTGTCTTCAAGGAACGAGACCATGGCCTTGAGATTGGCTTGGTTGCTCCAATCCGCGCGCCGCGCCTTGATG
>JAYVWD010000846.1:0-2150 GCA_043786345.1 Pseudomonadota bacterium | reverse complement strand
GTCCAGACGCCGGAGTTGCGGACTTTGAGCCCTTTGATCGTGCCGAGGCGCCGCACGTCCCAGTTGCCCGAGCTGGCGCCGACGCTGAGCGCGAAGTTGTGCTCCCGCCGGAAGCCGCGGACGTACCGGTCCCACGAGTGCTGCTGCTCGGTTTCCTCGGCGCGGACGGGGCGCGCGGCGAGCCCGCCCCAGATCACGAGGACCGTGGCGGCGAGGGCGCGCAGGCGGGCGGAGTTGCCGCTCATAAGGTTACGATCCGGCAAAGGGCGTCGATCAATCCGCGGTCCTTCTCGCCCGGGGCGCTTTCGATGCCCGAGCTCACGTCGATGAGGGAAATCGCCGGGAACGCCAGGAGCTGCGCCGCGTTGGTGGGCCGGACGCCGCCGGCGATCCCGAGCGGCACCCCGGCGTCGTACTCCGGAATCCAGCGCCAGTCGAAGGCCTGGCCGCTCCCCCCCATCACCGCGGCGCCCGCCGGGACGCGGGCGTTGTCGAGGAGGATCAGCTCGCAGACGCCGGCAAAGCGGCGCGGCGCCTCGCGCACGTCTTTGTCCGCGCCGACGCCGAGCGCCTTCCACGCGGCGCGCCCCCCGAGCCGCGCCCGCATGCGCTCGAGGGCTTCCGGCGTCTCGCCGCCGTGAAACTGGACGGCGGCGAGCTCGGGAAACTCCACGAGCGCCCGCGCCAGATCGTCGGCGCCCGGGTCGACGACGACCGCCACCGGCTGCGTGCGCACCGCGTCGCCGCGCGCCAGGACCTCGGCCACGGCCGCGAGCCAGAGCTGGCGCGCCGTGAGCGCGCTTACATGCCGCTTTGACCCGGGAAAGAGGTTGAAGCCCACGAAGTGCACACCGCGCGCCACGCAATGGGAGACGTCCCCCGCGCGCGTGAGCCCGCAGATTTTGAGGCGAGGACCCGGAGGCCCATTATTTCCTTGTCGAATCATGGCAATTACTGTTTTACCAAAGGTTCCGCGCCGGCACCAACTCAGGCGACTGCTCAAAGGCCCCCATGGAACACAAAGACCCGATGGACTTCCTGATGAACGCCGGGCACGACCCCGAGCTGTGGACGCTCATCGGCCTTCCGCTCGGGCTCCTGGCCCTGGTCGCCATCGTCGCCTCGATCGTGATCGCCCTGCGCCGCCACAAGGAGCGTCGGCGCCTGATCGAGGACGTCAACGCCGAGAGCGCCGGCCTGGGCGAGCTGCCGGACCTCGACGAGGACGGCGATGTCGTCGAGAAGCCCGTCCGGACCCAGCCCAAGCTCGTGATCATCCCCTCGCCCAAGCGCGAGCCCGAGCCGGCGGCGGGGCGCGCCCCCGAGCCCGCGGCCGAGCCCGACGAGGTCGCCGCCGTCCGCGGTACCGACCGCCAGACCTGGCTGGCGCGCCTCGCGAACGGCATGGCGAAGACCCGCGACAGCTTCCGCGCGAGCATCCAGGGCATCTTCACCGGCAAGGTCAAGATCGACGCGACGCTCCTGGAAAAGCTCCACGAGGCCCTCTACCGGGCTGACATCGGCGGCGCGACCGCCGACAAGCTCGTCGATGAGGTGCGGAAAACCTTGGGGAAAGAGGACTCCGCCGACTGGGAGGCGGTCGCCCGCTGCCTAAAGAAGGAGGCCCTCGTCCTCCTCGAAAAGCCGAGCAAACCCCTTACCCGGCCGGCCACCGGCCCCTGGGTCATCCTCGTCGTCGGAGTCAACGGCGTCGGCAAGACGACGACCATCGGCAAACTCGGCGCGCACTTCCTCGCCCAGGACAAGAAGGTCCTCTTCGCCGCCGGCGACACGTTCCGGGCCGCCGCGATCGAGCAGCTCGAGGTCTGGGGCAAGCGCCTGGGCGTCGACGTCGTCAAGCACAAGCAGGGCTCGGACCCCGCGGCCGTCGCCTATGACGCCGTCAAGGCCGCGATCGCGCGCAAGGCCGACGTGCTGATCATCGACACCGCGGGCCGCCTCCACAGCAAGCACGAGCTGATGGACGAGCTCGGCAAGGTCATGCGCGTCATCGGCAAGGACCTGCCGGGGGCCCCGCACGAGACCTGGCTCGTCATCGACGCGACGACCGGGCAGAACGCCGTGCACCAGGTGAAGGCGTTTCTCGAGGTCGCCGGCGTGACGGGCCTCGTCGTGACGAAGCTCGATGG
>JAYVWD010000845.1:0-3194 GCA_043786345.1 Pseudomonadota bacterium | reverse complement strand
ACGTCTTCTTGCGCGCAATGAGGAACAGCGGCATCCGCAGCAGGTGCAGGTTCGCCAGCACGTCGTCCGGCGTCTCGATCGCGACGGGTTTTTCCGGGATCTTGAGGTGCATGCGCAGAAAGTTGTAGTGAAAGGCCCGGGCGTCCGCCGGCTTGTTCAGATAGAAAAACTCCCGCAGGAACTCGCCGTCCAGATCGTAGTACCGGATCTCGAGCCGCTCGACGCCCTTCTTGTCGCGGGTCTTGTCGAAGAGCATCGAGTCGGGCCGCATCACGTGCGCGTCCTTGAGCTCCAGCGCTTCGCGGAGCTTCTTGTCGGTGTCGACCAGGAGGCCTTGGCAGCCCGCGCAGACGCGCGCGGCGATGTCGTTCTCGGCGCCGCATCTGTCGCAGCACTTGTAGCGGAAGCGGAACTCGCAGGCGACGACCGCCAGGGTCTTGGGATCCTCGGCGGCGCCGCGGCATTTACGCCCGAAGTGCTCGACCAGGATGCCGGTGTCGTCCACCAGGCCCCAGAAGTCGTTGACGTGGCCGCAGGCCGGGCACTCGACCTGCACGGGGACCGAGTCGCCTACGGGCTTGTCGTCGTCGATCTCGGGCCGGAAGATGTCGTGCCCGACCCCGGTGTAGTCGAGGATCAGGCAGTCGGTCTTGCCGGCGCTCAGGCGCAGGCCGCGGCCGACGATCTGCTGGTAGAGGCTCACCGATTCCGTCGGGCGCAGGATCGCGATCAGGTCCACGTGCGGGGCGTCGAAGCCCGTCGTCAGGACCGAGACGTTGACGAGGAACTTGAGCTGCCGGTCCTTGAATCGCCGGATGATCGCGTCGCGCGCGGCGGATACCGTTTCGCCGACGACCAGCGCGGACGCGTCCGGCGGCAGGTGCGTCAGGATCTCCTCGGCGTGCCGCACCGAGGCGGTGAAGATCATCACGCCCTGCCGGTCCTGTGCCATCGCGACGATGTTGCCGATGATGCCCGGCGTCACGCGCTCCTGGTCCTTGAGCAGGTCCTCGACCTCGTTCATGTTGAACGTGCCGCCCGGGCCGCGCAGCTTGAGGCTCGAGAAATCGTAGCCGGCGACGGGCGCGTCGATCTTGACGGGCGGCGTGAGGTAGCCGTGGTCGATCATGTAGCCGAGGGGGAGGTCGAAGACGCACTTCTTGAAGAAGCGGTCCTCGGACGTGCGCATCAGGCCGCGGTGGTTGAACCGGTAAATCCAGCCGAGCCCGAGGCGGTACGGCGTGGCGGTCAGCCCGAGGACGCACAGCGCCGGGTTGGCGGCGCGCAGCATGTCGATGACCTTGGAGTATTGGGTGTCGCTCAAGGTCGGGACGCGGTGGCACTCGTCGATGACGAGGAGCGAGAAGCTCTGGAAGAACCCGGCGCTGGCGCGGGCGACGGATTGGATGCTGCCGAAGATGACCTTGCCGGTCTGGTCCTTGCGCCCCATCCCCGCCGAGTAGATGCCGGCTTCGAGCCCATAGCTCTCGTACTTGGCGTGATTCTGCCCGACCAGCTCCTTGACATGGGCCAGGACGAGGACGCGGCCCTTCGCGATGCGCGCGAGCTCGGCGATGACGAGGCTCTTGCCGGCGCCCGTCGGCAGCACGACCACGGCGGGGTCCCGCGTCTTTTGGAAGTGGCGGACGGCGGCGTCGACGGCGTCTTTTTGGTAAGGGCGAAGCTGGTACAAACGGGACTCTCGCGGCGCAGGACGGCGCCGGGGTGATCCTAGACCAGCGCCCCACTCTTAGGCAAACACGTCCGTCACATACCGCCCGCTCGTCCGCTCGAACTCGTTCGCCCAGGTCTCCGCTTGCTCCGCGGTGCACTTCGCGTGCTCCTGGTAGATCCTGGTCAACGCCACGCGCACGGCCGGCGCCATCCGGCGGCCGTCGCCGCAGACGTAGATCCGGGCGTTCCTCTGTACCATCGCGACGATCTCGGCGCGGTCCTTCCAGACCCGGTGCTGGACGAACGCGACCTCGCCCTCGGGCGCGGCCGAGAACGCCGGCCGCAAGCTCACGACGCCCTTGGCCTGCCAAGCTTCGAGCTCCTCGCGATAGAGGAAGTCCACGTCCGGATGGTCGCAGCCGAAGAAGAGCAGCGCCGGACCGACGTCCTGACCGCTCGCCTTTTGCTCGGCCCGTTCCTGCAGAAAGCCGCGGAACGGCGCCAGCCCGGTCCCGGCGCAGATCATGATGATCGGATCCTGCGGGGCGGACGGCAGGTGGAAGTTCACGTTGGACGGCCGCACCCCGACCGCGACCCGCGCCCCGAGCGGCGCGTCGGCCAGGTAGCTCGAGGCCACGCCGCGGAAAACGCCGTTGCCGGACCAGGACGGGGCGGAAACGACCGCCAGCGTCAGCGAGCAGCGGTCGCCGCGCCACAGCGGCGAGGACGAGATCGAGTACTGCCGCACCCGCATCGGCGGCAGCATCTCGAGGTACTGCGCGAAGGTCACCGCGCACGACGGGTTTTTCTCGAGGATCTCGAGGACGCTGACGCGCTTGTCGAGGATCTGGCTCTTGTAGGCCGCCTCGTCCTGCAGCGCGCCGAGCTTGACCCTGTCGGGCGGGCAGCTGCAGGCGGCCGCCAACGTTTCGAGCTGGCGCCGGGTGACGGGCTGCGACAGCTCGACGTAACTCGCGAGGAGCTCGGCGACGCCGACCGGGCGCTCCGTCGGCAGGGCGGACGGCACGTTGCGCTTCGCGTGCAGGACGATCTGGCTTTCCGCGTCGTAGCCGAAGTGCCGGAGCGCCCGCTGGACGTAGTCCCGGGGGTTCGACGCGAGCACCGCCAGGTAGTCGCCCGAGCGGTACGTCATGTCCTTCGGCAGCGCGATCTCGATGTGGCGTTTGGAGCGGCCCTGGGGCGACGCCATGTTGACGAGCTCGCGGTTTTCGACGATCTCGCCCGGCTGCAGGTCGGTCAGCCGCAGCAGCACCGGCCGGGTTTCGCGGACCGCTTCGACCTCGTACAGCGCGCTCGTCTGCGGCTCGGCCACCTCGTGCCCGAATTTCTTCGCGAGCGCCGGCCATAACTTGGCGTACCAACTGTCGAAGTCGCCGAAGAAGTCGCCGCGGGCGTCGGCCTCGCCGCGGGCGACGAGGCGCTCGGCGCCGCCGGCCTCGAGGGCCGCGTCGACTTTCTTGGGCACCGCCTGATAGGTCCGCGCCCAGTCGCGGTTGCCG
>JAYVWD010000844.1:0-2496 GCA_043786345.1 Pseudomonadota bacterium | reverse complement strand
ACCCTGTTCGGCGCGACTTTTTGCGTGCTGGCGCCCGAGCATGCGCTGGTCGGCAAGGTCACGACTACAGCCCAAAAAGCCGCCGTCGACGCCTATGTGCACCAGGCCAGTACCAAGACCGACATGGAGCGCACGTCCTTGGCCAAGGACAAATCCGGCGTCTTCACGGGCGCCTACGCCGTCAACCCGGCCAACCAGGACGAGCTCCCGATCTGGGTCGCCGACTACGTCCTCGTCTCCTACGGCGACGGCGCGATCATGGCCGTCCCGGGCCACGACGAGCGGGACCACGAGTTCGCCAAAAAATACGACCTCCCCATCAAGCGCGTGCTGACCGGCGGCGACGAGCCCGACATCCCCGTCAAGGCCCATGCCGGCGACGGCGTCCTCGTCAACTCCGGCTTCCTGGACGGGAAGGCGAAGGCCGAGGGGACCTCGGCCATGTGCGCCTGGCTCGAAGCCCAGGGAAAAGGCAAGAAGGCCGTCACCTACAAGCTGCGCGACTGGCTCTTCTCGCGCCAGCGCTATTGGGGCGAGCCCTTTCCCCTCGCCCACGACAAGGACGGCCAGCCGCACCTGCTCTCTGAAGCCGACCTGCCGATCACGCTTCCCGACCTGGACGACTTCAAGCCGACCGGGACCGCGGAGTCGCCGCTGGCGCGCGACGCCGCCTGGCTCGAGATCGAGCGCGGCGGCCGGAAGCTCCGCCGCGAGACGAACACGATGCCGCAGTGGGCGGGCTCCTGCTGGTATTACCTGCGCTACCTCGATCCCCACAACACCGCGGCCGCCTGGGATCCGGCGAAAGAAAAGTATTGGATGCCCGTCGACCTCTACGTCGGCGGCGCCGAGCACGCGGTCCTGCACCTGCTTTACGCGCGGTTCTGGCACAAGGTCCTCTACGACTGCGGCCTGGTCTCGACCAAGGAGCCTTTTAAACGCATCATGCACCAGGGCATCATCCTCGGGGAAAACAACGAGAAGATGTCGAAGAGCCGCGGCAACGTCGTCAGCCCCGACGAGATCGTGACCGACTGGGGCGCCGACTCGCTGCGCCTCTACGAGATGTTCATGGGCCCGATCGAGGCGGCCAAACCCTGGCAAACCGCCGGCATCGTCGGCGTGCACCGGTTTCTGAAGCGCGTGCACCGCCTGGTCATCGACGAGGACGGCCAGCCGCGTGCTACGGTCGACGCGCCGGCGAATTCCGACGCCTTCGAGAAGGTCCTGCACAAGACCATCAAAAAGGTCGGCGACGACACCGAGGCGATGCAGTTCAACACCGCCATCGCCGCCATGATGGAGCTCGTCAACGCCGCCTACAAGGAGCCGGCGATCACCCGACGGACGCTCGAGGCGCTGGCGCTCATGCTCGCGCCCTACGCGCCGCACATGGCGGAGGAGCTCTGGGAGTTCCTCGGCCACCCCAAGAGCCTCGCCCACGAGGACTTCCCGGCCTTCGACCCGGCCTTGGTCGAGGAGGACAGCGTCGTCATCTCGGTCCAGGTCAACGGCAAGCTGCGCGGCACGCTCACCGTGGCGAAGACCGCGGCGAAGGACGAGGTCCTGGCCGCGGCCAAGGCGCTCGAGAGCGTCCAGCGCCAGCTCGAGGGCAAGAGCATCGCCAAAGAGATCTTCGTGCCCGGAAAGATCGTAAATTTCGTGGTGAAGTGAGCTACCCTCTGCAATAGCTGCAGAAAGCCTGGGAGGCCGCCTATGGCGTCGTCGGTAAGAGAGGTCACCGTCGCTGCGTACGTCGATGCCAACTACCTCGTGCCGCTGTGCGTCATGATTCGATCGGCCATGGCCAACCTCGACGCCGCGTGGCGCCTGCGGGTCTACGTCATCCACTGCGCCCGCGAGCCTCTCGACGTGGGGGCGGCAGCCGGGTTGCTCGGACAGAATGCCCGACTGGCGGTGGAATGGCTCGGGTTCGACTCGCGCGACTTCGACCGCGAATTCGAGGCGACGCGCGGCTTCATCTCGAAGGCGGCGTTCTATCGAATCCTCGTCGGTTCGATCCTCCCGCCCGGCATCGAGCGCGTGATCCTGCTGGACTCGGACATCGTGGTGACCGGCGACCTCAGTCCGCTCATGACGGTTGACTTCGGGGCCGGTCTGGCGCTCGCAGTTCCCGACGCGGTCGTGCCCGTCGTGGCGCTGGCCGATGGCGGGGGGCTGGCGGCGGAGGGCCTCGCGGCGGGCGCGCCTTACTTCAACTCGGGCGTGATCGTCGTGGCCTTGCCCCGGTGGATCGAGCAAAAAGTGGAACGGCGCGCGCTCGATTTCATTCGGCGGCGCCGCGGCTCGTTCCTGTACGGCGACCAATGCGCTCTCAACGCCGCCCTCGCCGGCTGCTGGCGGCGCCTCGGCCCCGAATGGAACTTGCAGACCGAGCTCTGCACCTTTGATTTCAACTCGCCCTTGCTGTTCCCGCGCCGCGCGTTGCGCGCGGCGCGAAAAGCGCCGCGGATCGTACATTTTTCGGGGAGCTCC
>JAYVWD010000843.1:0-2751 GCA_043786345.1 Pseudomonadota bacterium | reverse complement strand
TGCCGGTAGTGGTCGCGGGTGAAGAAGTCCATCGCGCCGTAGACCCCGGCCGGGTCGCGCCGCAGCTGCTGCTCGACCAGGCTCGTCGCCTCGACGAACTTGCGCCAGTCGGTGGCGCCGAGGAACCGCAGGCTGCCGATGCTGGCGCCGACCGAGACCTGGTTGGCGGCCTGCTGCTGGCTCTCGGCCTGGACCTTCTGCTGGAGCGAGGTGTCGCTCTCGGACAGCTGGTGGTCGATCCACGTCAGCGGGATGTCGACCAGGGCGCCTTTTTCCTGCAGGCGCTGCACGAACTCCGCGACGAAGGCGTTCGACAGCGGCGGGTTGGAGCGGGCCATGTCGGCGGCGATGAGGATGAGGTTTTTCGGCTCGTTCTCGGAGGCGTGCAGGATCCGGCTCGCCCAGGTGTCGGCGAGGGCGCGGTGTTTCATGGCGATGATGACCCGCGTCGCGACCCGCCGCAGGTTTTCGATCAGCGCCAGGCGCAACATGATCGGGATCGCCCAGAGCTCGCCCAGGGTCAGCGGCGCGACGGTCTGGTAGGCCGTGACGAAGTTGCTGATGTTCTCGTGGTCGACGCGGCCGTCCACGTGGGCGATGACCTCGAGGGCGATGTCGTAGACCCGCGGGTAGCCGGCGGACGAGGCCGAGACCAGGTGCGGCAGCTCCCGGCTATAGCCGCGCGGCAAGTGGCGCTTCGAGATCCGGATCTGCTCTTCGATCAGGTGGAAGTTGTCGAGCAGCCATTCGCCGGCCGGCGAGATGCGTTTCTTCGCGTGGACGGCGGCGCTCAGCTGCTCGTAGGCCTCGAGCAGCCGGCGCTCGTTGACGGCCAGGCGCGGCAGAAGGAGGTCCTGGCCGCGGCTGGTGCTGGTGACGTGTGTCCCGGCGAGCGCCGCGGCGTGCCGGCTCAGCCGGTCTAAGTTGAAGAGCTCCAGGTGGAGCGGCTGCTCGTCTTCCCAGGGCGTGGCGTCCGGGATGCCGTTGGCGGTGCGGTCGCCGGCGTTCGCGCGGGGGCGCCGTTCCGGACGCGGGCGCAGGAAACCCCAAAAACGCGGCTTCGGGGAGCGCGGCGTCGTGGCGCGCCGACCGGCGGCGGGTGGGGTCGTGGCGTTGGCGACGATCTCGGGGTCGGTTTGCATGATCTCGTTCTGGCCGCGGCCGGCGTCAGAGCGGCGAAAGAGCCAAGCACGCGACGTCGTCCCAAGGGATGATAAAAACTGAAGATATCAGCAAATAGCATGCCATTCAGGCTTATACGAGGGGTATCGGGCCGGAAAGGGCGCGGGGCCCCGCCGGCCGCGGCCTACGGGGCCCCGTCATCATGCGGCCCCGGAGAGTCCCGGAACCGCCCGACTACAGGGCGCGTCACCGAAAGCGGTCACCCGGAGCGGCGGCCGCTCCGGCCACTCTAGAAGCGGCCGACCGAGAACATCGCGTTGACCGCTTTCCCGTTCAGGCTGCGCACATGCAGCAGATGCCGGCCGTCCGCCAGGCGTCCGGGAAGGACTACTTTGCGTTCGAACGGTGTCTCCGTCGCGATGCAGCCCTGCTCGTCGCGCATCGTCAGAATCGGTTGGATGACGAGGACCTTGCCTTGGTCGAGGACCTTTACCTCGCCCCACTCGAGGCAGCTGTTCGTGAGACGGCCGGAGATCGTCGCGACGTAGTTGCCGGCCGCGGAGTCGTAGGCGACCTGGGCGGACTCGACCGGCGCGTAGAGGTAGTCGTCGGGGCCGCCGTTGAGGGCCTCGGTGACCGTCAGATTCGCCTCGGCCGCCCCTTGGACATTGACCTTGAAGGCGGCGTGCGGCAAGACGCCCAGCCGGACTTCGCTCGTGAACGGCACGCGCATCGGCAGACACGGTTCGGCGAATTTGCGGGCATATTGGACGACCTTGATCGCGCCCGTAGCTGCGTCCAACGCGGCGGTATTGTGGGAAAGGCGGTAGCAGGTGCTGGGCAGATAGCCGTCGAGAATCACCTGGGACTCGTCGTTGTCGTCGAAGCCGCCCGGCACGAAGATCGCGTGCACGGAGACGGGCACGAGTCCGTTGGCGACGGGGTCGTCGGCGCGGGCCGCGGGCGAATGGGCTAGGAGCGGCGTGGCGAGGAGCGCGAGGATCGTGGCGGATTTCATGGTTGGAGGGCCTTTCAGTGGCGCGGCCGGTGCGGCGCCGGTGCGTGAGTTCGTGGCGAGCGTTGAGCAATATCCGGGCCAGAAATGGCAGGCGCGATCAGGCGGCGAAGGGGCGCGGGGATCGAGGGGCCTCACGCCGCCGGCGGCCGCTGTTGCGTCATCTCGGGTCCCCGGCGCGGGGTCTCACGCAGCCTCGTGGAAAAAACCATGGGGATAAAACCCTGTCTGCAGCGACGGGCGGCCCGGGCCCGCGCGCCGACCGGGCCCCGGAGCGGGCCGCCGGTCTTTGAGGCAACTAATTAGAAATTAAGGAAAAATATTGAATCACGCGGACCGTCGAAGGCCTCGACCCGGGGCTGGCGCGGCAGCTGCCCCGCCATTGACCGCGACCCCGACGCATCACAACATTGAAGGAGATATTGATGAGTTGAAGGAGCTGATGCGCCCATGGATAGACGAATCCTCATTCTACCGCCGGCCGATCGCCGCCACGCCGTCGGCGTTTCTCCGAATGAAAGTCTGTCGATAAATGGCCGTCTGCGTCGTTGCCGACCATCGCCGAAATCCTCATTTACGCGACGTAAACTCCGGTTTCGGCTCCGGCCGGCGCC
>JAYVWD010000842.1:0-1505 GCA_043786345.1 Pseudomonadota bacterium | reverse complement strand
GCCGCCGCCGCGGCGCGCCAGGTCAGGCGCCGGCTCCAGGCGAGCGTCGTTCCGAGCGCGACCGCGGCGAGCACGACGCCTTCGTTCTTCAAGCCGGCGCAGAACGCCGCGGCGACGACCACGGCCAAGAGGTCGCGCGGGTCGCGCGCCGCGGCGTATCTCCCCCCGTAAAGCACGGCGAGGCCGGCATAGGCCGCGAGGATGCCGTCCATGGTGCCGTTCCACAGGAAATTCCCGGCCTTGAGGACCAGGACCGCGGCGATCAGAAGCCGCACCGGAAGGGCGCGGGTGAAGCCGAGGCAAAGGAGCACGGCCGGCGCCAGCAGGAAGACGAGCGAGGCCTTCGGCAGCACCTCGTTCCACCCCGCGAACCGCGCCGTCCAGAGGGCCGCGAGGACGGCGTTGAGCTTCGGGTAGTCGGGGTGCGAAAATCCCAGCGCCGGATCGTGCCAGACGCCGGCGTCGAGCGCGTGGCCGGCGAAGTGGACGGCCTTCGCGTGGAAGTACCAGATCGAGCGCGCGTCCCAGTCGGTGACCGGCGCGCTCAAGGTCTTGTCGGCGAGCGCCGCGAGCAGGACCGCCGCGAGGACCGCGCCGACGACGTCCTGGCCGCGAAGCCGCGGCCGGCGCCAGGCGCGCGCCGCGAGCAGCGCGCCCGGGACGGCGAAGAGCCAGCCAAATTCCACGAGCCCGCGCAGCGACGGCGCCACGAGTCCGGCGAGATAGAAGAGGAGGAGCCCGGCGCCGACGGTGTTTCCCGCGTCCTGAAGGGTGAGCCCGGCGCGCTTGGCCGCGAGCCCGGCGAGCGGATACCCGACGAGGAACGCGACCAGCAGAAACAGGCTAATCGCAACGAGCATAGACGACCTCGGCCTCGGCCTCTTGCTCGAGGCAGCCGGCCGGCAGCGCCTCGGTCCGCGCCAAAAATCGGTGCCGGCTCGTCGCGTCGGGCCGGACGGGCCAGGCGCCTTCGGTCATCCGTTGCATGACTTCGTTGTCGGCGGCCAGCGTCGGGGCGAGCACGTAGGACGGCAGGCCGCGGCGCCGCGCGATGCCGATCATCGCGCGCACCTTGGGGGGCAGCGCGTCCTCGCCGGCAAAGGGCGCGGTCAACGCGGCGCTATCGGGGAGCGTGCCGAACGTTTCCGCCAGCCCGGCAAGCGCCGCGCCGATGTTGGGGATCGCGATGACGGTGACGACGAGAAGGGCGCTCTGGGCCGCCCGCTGCGTCCACATGGGCACTCCGGCGGTGTCGGGGACGATCCTTCCGGTGTAGCACGAAGCGGGCGCGGCCGTCGATCCGCCGTCTCACGGCGCCGCTTGAAGCGGCAGGGGGATGAGGGGCGGCCCCTAAGTCAGTGCCAACGCCCTGGTCTAAAAAAGCTAAACGGTGTGTTCCCCTGGCGGAGGAGCATGCGCGAGGCCTCGAGACGGACCCCGATGTCGCGGCTTCCGTCATAGATCTCGACGGCGTCCGGCGAGACGGCGCTCTGGACGAACCGGTA
>JAYVWD010000841.1:0-1621 GCA_043786345.1 Pseudomonadota bacterium | reverse complement strand
ACTGAATTCCCCAGCAAGTCCGAAAAGCCCCGGGCAACTTCGGCAAAAAGCTGAGCGAAGCCAAGCCAGAGTTGTACGGACCTTCAGCGCGCAACGTGGTAGCCGTGCACGCGCACGGCGTCGTCCCCTTGCACCCGGAAGAGAATCCCGACGAACGCGCCGGCCGGATCGTACGCCGTCTCGAGCTTCACGGGTGCCGCGGCGCCGAGCTGTACGACCGAGACCGCGGCCGTGGGGGTGTCGGTCGAGGACGAGCCGAGGGCGATCTCGCGGCTGGAAATCTGCCAGTTTCCGCCTACCTTCTCGCCATAGGTGACGAGGTAGCGGCCCGTGGCGGCATTGAAGGCCAGGCGCGGCTCGCGGCACTCGCCCGCGGTCAAGGGCAGCACGTCGGAGCGGCTCGCCCCCGCGAGCGACTCGGCGTCGATGCGCCGAAAAAAGCAGCGCGGCGCGCCGCCGTCGTTGGTGTCCTGGTCGCGCCAGGCCACGCCGATGACCGGCGTCACGCCCTTGACGCCCAAGGCCATGCTCAGGCTCTGGGCGTTGCCGGCCCCCGCGCCGCTAAAGGTCGCCGGGACGAGGCCGAGATCGCTCGTCAGCGACCGGAAGGCATAGACCGGAAGGCCGGACATCGCGTTTTTGTTGCTCAGCACATAACCGACCTGGACCTCGGTGCCGAGGCGGTGCGCGACGAAAAGCGCCCTGGCGCCGAGGCGGGTGCCGGCGGCGATCTCGACGTTGTCGTGCTCGAAGAGGGAGGACACGTTGAAGTCCGCGTCCGTCGTCATGAAGTCGGGGTCGTCGGACAGCGACGGCGCCCCGCCGGTGAGCGCGGTACCGGCGGGGTTGATCTTGCCGATGCCGAGGACGTCGTTGCCGATGCCGTCGCGCGTCGCGTAGGCGACCCCGATCCGCGTGACGCCGTCGGTGTCGGTGAAGGGCTCCGTCATCGCGGCCCCCTTGAAGTCGTAACTGCCCGCGAACAGGTTCGAAATGGTGATGGGCATGCCCGCGGCCAGGGCCGGCGCCGTCGGGTCGTCGGCGACGCGGCTGAACGTCAGCTCGCCATCCACGACCGCGAGCGATACATAGGCACCGTTCGCGAGCGTCCGCAGCCGATGGAACATCGAGTCCCGCGGGCCGGTCAGATCGACGGGGGTCACCGCCTGCGTCAGGCCCGACGGCAGCGCCGCGAGGGGGCTCACGCTCCGGTCGAGCGCGACCCGGGTAAGCCAGCTCTTCTTGTTGCCGGTGCCGTCCGCGTTCGCGCTCTCGTAGCCGACGCCGAAGACGGGCGCCGCCGGCGAGCTCGCGGCGGCGTTGCGGGCGAAGGCATAGGAAAAGCGCCGGTCGTCGAGGCCGTCCGCCGCCCGTGGCGAGGCGCTGGTCGCGAGCGGGACGCTCCCGAATGCCTGGCGCGGGATCACGAACGGCACCTTCATCGAGGGCAGGCGGATCGGCGCGCCTTCGATGTCGAGATACGGGCGCACGCTGATTTCATAGGAACCCTGGTCGAAGGGGCTCCAGGTCCAGCGCAGGAGCCCGCTGCCGCCGAAGGTGTGCGCGTCGATGCCGACCGTCGGCTGCGGACAAACGTAGGTCCCGGTGGCCGTCGCGCAGT
>JAYVWD010000840.1:0-4496 GCA_043786345.1 Pseudomonadota bacterium | reverse complement strand
TGGTCGTTGCGTCCACCTTGAGCTGGGCGGCGTCGACCGGCTGGCCGTTGACCGTCGCCTTGATCGAGCCGTCGACCGGGGCCTTGTCGAGGGTGAAGTCCTTCGCCATGTCGCCTTCGGCGCCGAACTTGTATGCGACTTCGACCTTCGTGCCGAACGGCGGCGGCTCGGTGAATTTGACGTGCTTGTCGATGACTTCGTATTTGGTCCACGGCTTGCCGTCGGCCGTGATCTGCAGCGTGCCGTCGTCCGGGTCCTGCGCCAGGTCGAACTCGTACTTCACGATCTGCGCGATGTCCGCCGAGATCGCCGTCAAGGTCTTCGTGTAGTCGGCGTCGCAGATGGAGCCCCACTTGCCGCTGGTCGCGTCGATCACGTCGGCGACCTTCGTGGCCTGTTTGAGCGCCTTGCAGTCGGCGGGCTTGGTCTCGGTCGGGTGCCAGAGGAGGCCGTAAACCTTCGTGTCTTTGCCGATCGTCCGGATCGAGCCCAGGTAGCTCGAGAGGAATTTGCCGTCGAGGTCGGCCTGGTTTTGGCAGCCGTAGCCTTGGACCTCGTCGAGGTGGCAGTTGTCTTCATCGGTAACGATCAGGACCGAGACGGTCGAGCCGGGGCGCACCCACTTTTGGGCCCCGAAGCAGTCCGCCTTCAGCGCCGCCACGGCCTGGAAGAAGGGGCGCTCGAGGCCGCTGCCGTTGGTCCCGGCGCTGATCGCCGCCTGGAACTTGGCCGCGTAGTCGGTGTCCGTCTTCTTGATGAGTGCGCGCTGGCAGCCGTCGGCCGGGTCGGTGGTGACGACGCCGATCTGCCAGCTGGATTTTTGGATCTGGCTCAACAGCGGCTGGAGCTTGGTCGACAGGTTCGTCTGCTCTTCGATCATCGAGCCCGAATTGTCGATGACGACGAGGAGGTCCAAGGCACCCCACTCGCCCTGCTCGAACTTCTGGGTCTGCGGCGCGCCGGCGTGACCTTGCTTGTGCGAGGTGGTCGCGACCGGGTAGTCCTCTTGGGTAAAGTACTTGGTCACGGTCGGGTTGAGCTTGGCCGACGTGCCCTTGAAGTCGGAGTGGTTGCAGGCGGCGAGGCCGGCGAGGCCGAGCGAGGCCAAGACTTTCACGTACGGGTAGGCGCGCGTTTTCATGTCCACTTCCTCGGTACGAATCAGGGGGAACAGGAGCCTGGGTGCACCGTCCTTATCGGCATTGCCGCGGAAAACTTTATTTTTTCTAGAGCTTATTGATATAGTTACCAAATGGATGATGTAATTGGCGGACTCAGTTTGTGGCCCGCGGCAGCTTGCCTGGTATCGGAACTGGCGCGCGAGCTGCTCGCCCTGGCGCCGGCCGAGCTGCAGGCGGCGCGCGTCGTGTTGCCGACCAAGCGCCTCAAGAACTGGCTGCTCGCGCTCGTCGCGCAGGAGCGCCCGGCCTTCGTCGCGCCGCGCTTCTATAACCTGGACGAGTTCCTGGCGACGCTCCTGCGCGAAACCGCCGAGACGGACGCGCCCGAGCCGCGCGCGGCGGCGCCCCTGACCTTGGAATTGCTCCTCGCCGACCTGCTCGCGCACGGCGACTACCGCCACCTCGGTCCCGGCCATGCGCACGAGATCCAACAGCTCCTCGCCGAAGCCGCCGAGTGGGGGCTGCGCGACACCTTGTTCGCCCGGCTCGAGGAGGCGGTGGCGCGCGACGTCGTGCGCAGCGAAGAGGGGCTCACGAGCTTGAGCGAGCGCTTCCGCGAGCTGGACGACGTCGCGGCCAAGCTCGACGCGACGCTGGCGGCGAGCGGCGAGGAGACGCCCGAGGGCCAGACCCGCCGCCGCTGCGAGGCCGTCGCCGCGCGCCTGCTCACGGCGCAGCGCCTGCCGGGCGCGTTCACCTATGTCGTCGGGTTCTCGAGCCTTGGCGGGCACCACCAGACCCTCCTCGCCGCCCTTGCCGACCTGCCCAACGTCGCCGTGTGGATGAACGAGCCGCCGCCGCTCGCCTCGGGAAAAAACCCGCTGGCGCTACTGCGCGCCGTCTTTCCTGATGACGTGGTGACCGTCCGGGTCCCGACGGTCGGCAGCGGCAAAGGCGCGCTCGGCGAAGGCCTCGCCGTCTTCCGGGCCGACACGGTGCGCGACGAGGTCGACCTGGCCCTCGCGCTCGTCGAGGAGGCGTTGGCGAAAGGCGTGGCGCCGTCGCACATCGCGGTGCTGGTGACGAGCGAGCCCGACTACGGGGTGCCGCTCCTGCGCGCGCTGGCGAAAAGGACCATCCCGTACAACGCCGCCATCGCCCTGCCGCTCGCCGCCACCGACCTCGGCCAGTGGCTCGCCGCGCTGACGGCCCTGGTCGACTCGCCCGACGCGCCGGCGGCGGCGCTCGATCTGCTGGCGCACCCCCTGTCGCTCGCGCGCTGGGGCGCCGCGCCGCGGCTCGGCCGGCCGGAGGTCTCGGCGATGGTTGGCGAGCTCCGGGCGCCGCGCCGCTTCGGGGCGCTGGCCCCGCGCGACGCCGAGCTCGGCGACTATGTGAAGCGCGTCGCCGCCGACCTCGAGCGCTTTCTCGGGGGCGAGGCGCACGGCCCGCCGCGGCCGCAGCCGGTGCGCGATTGGACCGAGGCCCTGCGCCAGCTCGTCGCGCCGCTCACCGCCGCGGCGCCTCGGGGCGATCTCATGATGAGCGCCGCGCGCACGGCTTTGCTCAGTTTTTTCGAGGAGTTCGGGCGGGCCGCAGCGGCGGTGCACGGCGTCGCGTCGGCGCAGAACTTCTTCCGCTTTTTCGCGCCACGCGCCTTGGCCCTCGACGTGCGCGAGGTCGGCGACCAGCTCCGCGGCGTGCAGGTGCTCGGCATCGCCGAGGCGCGCTATGTGCCGTTTCGCCTCGCCGTCATCCTCGGCGCGCTCGAGGGCTGCTTTCCGCGCGCCCTGCCGAAGGACCACCTGGTGGACCACTGGCTCAAGACGAAGGTCGGGCTCCCCGGCTGGCAGCTCCTCGAGGCGATCGAGGACACGACCTTCCACCTCCTCGCGAGCCGGCTCCCCGCGATTGCCCTCACCTACCCCGAGCGCCTCGGGGCGGATCCGGCGGTCCGCTCGCGCTTCGTCGAGGACCTCGTCGCCCGGCGAGGCGTCACGGTCCGAGCCGCGCCCCGGGCCGCGCTCAAGCCGGGGCCGGGCGTCCCGGACCTGGACCGGCGATTTGTCGCGCAAGGTCTGGTCCCGCCGGGTACGGCCCTCGGCGACGGGGAGCCGTGGTCGGCGACCGCCCTCGAGATCTTCATCTGCTGCCCCTACCGGCACCTCCTCGAGCGCCTCGGCCTGAAAGACGTCGAGCTGCCGCAGGCCGACGACAGCCGCCGCGAGGGTGACCGCCTGCACGCCGTGCTCGAGGCCTTTTTCACCGGCCGGGCCGCGGGCAGGACGATCGCCGGCCCGCTCGGCGCGCCGGAGACCTGGGACCGTTTCGAGGAGTTCTGCGTGGCCCGCCTCGCGGACCTTTCCGAAACGCTTCTGCCGCGCTCCTATCTGGAATCGGCGGAAGGCCTCCAGCTGCGGTTCAAGGCCTGGCCGGCCTTCGCCGCGCACCTCAAGGGCCTCTATGACGAGGCCTCCTGGCACCGTGACCGCCGCGGCCTTCGCGAGCACGGATTCCGGACCGATCGGTTCAAAGGCAAGATCGACAGCGTCGACCGGCTGCCGGACTATCACGTCGTCACGGACTACAAGCGGGGCGGCCCGCCGCCGATCGCCCAGGTGCGCTCCGGCGTCGCCCCCCAGCTCGCCGTTTACGCCGCGGCGCTCGCCGACGGGGCTGCCGACGAGACCCTCCCCCTCGAGCGCGCCGTGGTCGGCTATTGGCGGATCCTCGAGGGCGCCTGGGTCGGTGTCGGCGCCGGTAGCGCGGTCCTGGCGGCGGCCAAAGACGCGAAGCTCGTGCCGCCGAAAGCCGGCGTCGAGGCCGAGACCCTGCTCGCGGCCGTTGACGGCCTCGTCGCCTGGCGCCGCGCGGCGACGCGGGCCGCGGGCGCCTACGTGCCCGACCCGAGCCAGTGCGGCTTCTGCCGTTGGCAGGGGATCTGCCGGCGCGACGACCCGCAGGCCCACGCCCTCTTCAAGGACCGGGACCTGCTTGCGCAGCGCCTCGGCCGGGGCGGGCTGACGGCGGACGAGGAGGTCGGCGATGACTGAGGCCGCGCCCTCGCCGCGCAACCCGTACCTGAGCTTCATCGTCAGCGCGTCCGCCGGCAGCGGCAAGACGTACCAGCTGTCGCGCCGCTTTCTCTGCCTGGTCGGCGCCGGCGCCCAGCCGGGCGAGATCCTCACCGTCACCTTCACCCGCAAGGCCGCTGGCGAGATGCGCGCGCGAATCCTGCAGGAGGCGAGCCGCCTGCTTTCCGACGCCAAGGCGCAAGCCGCGTTTCGGGCCGAGCTCGCCGGATACCATGCGGCCGACGGCCGGGGTCTCGCGCCGCCGCGCACCCCCGAGGCGACCGCCCGCGCGATTCTGGAG
>JAYVWD010000839.1:0-1569 GCA_043786345.1 Pseudomonadota bacterium | reverse complement strand
GGCCAGAAAGCACGACCCCGCCCGAGCCGACCCCGCGCCTCGGGACGCTCGTCGACCCGCGTTCGCTCCCGAACCTGCGCGGCGCGCGCATCCTGGTCGTCGACGATACGCCCGACATCTGCGCGATGCTCGAGGAGACCCTGACGCTGCACGGCGCCGCCGTCGACACCGCCGGCGACGGCGCCGAGGGCCTGGCGCTCGCCGCGAAGACGCCTTACGACGTGATTCTGATGGATATCCAGCTTCCCGAGATCGACGGCTACGAGGTCACCCGCCGGCTGCGCGCCCTGGGCACGCCGAGCGCCGTCATCGCCCTCACCGGGCGTGCCTCGAAGGGCGAGCAGGAGGCGTGCCTGGCGGCGGGCTGCGACGACTACCTGTCGAAGCCGGTCAGCCTCGCGACGCTCGTGGCGACGACGGCCGCGTGGCGGGCGCGGGGCCCGACACGGAGCTGAGTTTGGGGGGCGTCCGGCCCGCCGACCCCCTTAACGAAGGGGAACGACCACCGTTTCCTTGCTCTTCCAAAGCGTCACCGGCAGGTATCCCGCGTCGCCCGTCCCGTTCGGCATCGTCTCCTCGACGGTGAACGGCACCTGCAGCTCGAAATTCCAGCTTCCCGCCAGCTCCAGGACCGTCGCCGGGCGCGCCGTCGGGATCTTCGCCGTGAGCGTGACCCCACGCGCGTCACCCGCCAGCCACGCGGCCACGTCGGTGGCATCGGGCTTGAGGGTGACGGCCCAGTCGGCGGGCGCCGCGAAGACGAGCTCGATCGTCGCCTTGCCTTCGGACGCGGGGATGAAGTGAACGGACTCGCCGGCCGTCGGGTCCGTCAGCTCGAGGCCCGTGTAGGTCCCGGCGAGCGTCTGGTTGAACGAGGCGAAACCGCCGCTGTCCTGGCTCCGCGTCTGGACGAGCTTGTCGACCGAGCCGTCCTCGTTTTGCAGGAGGAGCACGCCTTGGAAGCGCTTTTCGCTCGCGGGCAGCACGCGCACGCGGGCGACGCCCGCCGGCACGGTGAAGGAGTAGGCGCCGTCGACGTCCTGGCGGATCGCGAGCTGCGGGTCGCCGGCTTTGACGTTCCAGACGAGGCCGCGCGCGAGGTCCGCCTGCGACAGGCCGCCGCCGGTGAGGCCGAGCAGGATGCGCGACTTGACGGTGAATTTGGCGTCGCCCTCGACGACGGTCAGGTCGGTGCGCCTTTGCGTGAAGCCGGCGCGGCGCACGTGCAGCGCGCCGCCGATCGGGCCGTCGCAGTTGAGCTGGCCGCGGCGCATGACCGCGAAACGGACCAGCTTTTTCTGCGCGACGAAGTGCACGGGCGCGGGCGTGAGCACGAGCGGAGCATAGGTGTTCATGACGTCGCCGCCATGCGGATAGAGCGCCTGATTGTCGATGACGAGGCCGAGCGCGTCGGCGTCGTTGCCGGGGATCGCGCCGGAAATGCGGGTGCCGAGGCAACGCGTGATGCCTTCGAGGAAGACGGTGTCGCCCGGCTCGGCGCTCAGCGTGAAAATCTGGTATTGCTCCGCGAAGAGCGGCTTGAGGTCGTACGTCGCCTGGTCGACGCGC
>JAYVWD010000838.1:0-3140 GCA_043786345.1 Pseudomonadota bacterium | reverse complement strand
CCAAAGAAGCCCCCGGCGCCATGCGGTGGTCGCCCTCGGGCGGATGATCGCCAGTGCCTGAGGGCCTTCTGTGGGTCATGTCGACGGGCGCGCCATGGGCGGAGTTACCGAAGCGACACCCGGGCGACGCACCCAGCTGGATGGTCGGCCGCTTCGCCGCGATGCAGGGATTCGTGAGAAACAACACAACTGCTAGACCTAACATGCTGAAGCCCCTATTATCCGCCGCGATAAGCAAATTCTGCGCAAATACGCGCTCTATTTGCCACTGTGCCGTAGGGCTGCCCGGCGAACTGATAGTGACAAGGAATGGGTGCCCCGGCCCCATGCGCATTGACCCGTATCCGCTATAGATGAGCATCTGCCATCGAAGTGCCTTTTTTTAGGCAGAAACAGGCCGCCTCATGAAGAAAATCACTAGGAATATGGCGAAGAAGGTCATCGGCACCTCCCGAGCCTCACTTCGATCCGCCGCGGCGAGTCGTCGGCTTCCCCATCTCACTTTGACCACAACGGAAAGGGACCACCGGACGGTAGACATTCGTTATGGGCACCTAGACCGGTCGAGAGGCGACCCGTCGACTTGGACGTCAGAACGGAGCGGAAAAAAATGGACAAACTATCAGTCTGGCGCATTTTGCTCGTCGAAGACACGTCAACGGACGTCGAGATCATCCAGGCCAACCTCGAAAGGACGCGCGCCGAAGACGGTCCTTCCTTCGATTTGCGCCTAGCCGGCACGCTTGCCGATGCGGTCGCGCTCCTCGGGCGCGAGTCGTTCGATCTGACGCTTCTGGACCTGCACTTGCCCGATACGGTCGGCCTCGACGGGTTTCGTGCCCTGCGCAAAGCCTATCCCGATACGCCGGTTATCGTCTTGACCGGCCACGACCCCGGACGAGCCTTCGCGACCCGGGCGGTGGCGGAGGGGGCGCAAGACTTCTTGAATAAAGACGAGCTGAGCTCGCACTCGCTGGCGAGGATCATCGGATTCGCCCTCGACCGTTGGCGGTTAACGGCTGAGCTCAGAGTCCAGAAAGAGGCCCTCGAGACGGCGCGCAAGGAAGCAAGACTTGCCCAGGAAAAGGCCGAAGAGGCGTCGCGCCTTAAGACCGAGTTCTTAGCTCTCATGAGTCACGAGATCAGAACCCCCCTCAACGCGGTGCTGGGGTTTGCAGAAATGTTGGCAGAAGCCGAGGAGGCGGCTGGGGACCGCCAGGTGGCTATCGAGGCCGTGCGTCGCAACGGGCAGGCACTTATTCACCTCATCGACGGCATCCTGGATCTTTCGAAGGTTGAGTCAGGACAGCTCGTGGTTGAACGCCTGGACTTTTCGCTCTCGAAATTCCTTAGCGATACGATCGCGACGATGCAGCCGTTGGCCAGCGCCAAGGGGTTGATGCTGGAGCTGTCGGCATGTGGCCCCATCCCCGCGCGCGTCGTGTCCGATCCGAACCGCCTGCGACAGATCCTGACCAACATCATCAGCAACGCCATCAAGTTTACCGAAAAAGGATGGGTCAAGCTGAAAGTCGAGTGGCTCCCGCCGTCCCCCGCCTCCGCTTTGGGTCGCTTGGCCCTTCACGTCTCGGATTCGGGACCCGGACTTAGCGACGAGCAGCAACGACGGCTCTTCACCAGCTTTACCCAGGCTGAAAGCTCGACGACCCGGAAGTTTGGCGGTACGGGTCTTGGGCTGGCGCTCTCGCGGCGCCTTGCACGAGCGCTGGGAGGCGACGTGGCGATTGTGCAGAGCCGCCTCGGCGAAGGCTCGACCTTCCTGGCGACGATCACGACCGGGGTTTCCGAGAGCGAGCTGATGCTGATGCCGCCGACGTTGGATGGCGACCCCGAAATTCCCGCGCCATCGCCGGCACCGGGCGACGGCGGGACGCGACTCGATGGTACGCGCATCCTGGTTATCGACGACGCCCCCGATAATCGCCGCCTGCTCAGCTGTTTTTTAGAGCGGGCTGGGGCGACCGTCACAGTTGCCGCCGATGGTTACGAGGGCGTCGAAAAGGCGCTTCGTGAGCGGCCAGACCTCGTTTTCATGGATATGCGTATGCCGGGCCTCAATGGCTATGAGGCGACAGCCCACCTGCGGCGCCAAGGCTTTCGCAGTCCGATTGTCGCGCTCACGGGGCAGGTCACGCCCGAGGATCGGCGGCGCTGTATCGGCGTCGGCTGTAGCGACTTTATGAAAAAACCCGTGGATCCCGTGGCCCTCATTCGTCGTACCAAGCAGCTCGCGGCGTGGATGATGTAATGTGCGCCAAGGCGAGGGTCGTTCCATGGACGTTCAGGCCTGTGAACAAGAGCCGATCCGGATCCCAGGGGCGATCCAACCCCACGGCCTGCTTTTTGCTTTGGCAGAGCCCGCTCTGACGATATCGCAGGTGAGCGAGAACGTCGGCGACGTTCTCGGCGGCTCCGCATCAGACCTCCTCGGCAAGCCATTGGAAGCCATTCTTTGGGGGGGCGATCTCGCCAGTCTGCGACAGGTCGCCGCCGCCGACGATCCCAGGACTCTCAGTCCGGTGCGCCTTCATCTGATTACGGGCGGCGAGCGCCTGCCGTTTGACGCGATCGTCCATCGCCACGACGGCGTTTTGGTGCTTGAGCTTGAGCCCCCGTCGGTGGCTGGCGTGTCGTTTTTCTCGTTCTATCATTCTGTACGTCGTTCTGTGCAGGAGCTGCAAAAGGCCCGTACAGCCGCCGCCGCCAGCCGCTTTACCGCCGAGCAGGTCAAGGAGATCACCGGATTTGACCGCGTGCTTGTCTATCAGTTCGACGAGGATTGGAGCGGCCATGTCATCGCCGAGGTCCGCGAGAGCTCCATGCCGTCGTACCTGGGCCTGCGCTTTCCGGCTGCCGACATTCCGGTTCAAGCGCGACAGCTCTACGCAGTCAACCGCCTGCGTTTGATTGTCGACGCCAATTACCGCCCGGCGAAGATCGTACCAGAACGAAATCCCCTTACCGGCAAGCCGCTGGATCTAAGCTATGGAACTTTGCGCAGCGTGTCGCCGGTCCACATCGAATACATGAAAAACATGAAGACCCTGAGCTCGATGTCGATCTCCATCATGAAGGACGACGCGCTCTGGGGCCTTATCTCCTGTCACCAGGAAACGCCG
>JAYVWD010000837.1:0-2692 GCA_043786345.1 Pseudomonadota bacterium | reverse complement strand
GGGCGCCACTTTCAAGCGAAAAATCGAGTTCCAGGCCTATGCGGCCGAGGAGGTCGGCCTGATCGGTTCCGGCCTCATCGCGCAGAAATACGCGCAGGAAGGCCGGAAAATCGCCGCGATGTTCCAGCTCGACATGAACTCCTGGTCGCAGACAGCGGGTACCAGCACCATCTACCTCGTCAAGAACGACACGAGCCCGTCGCTCCGCCGCTCCCTCAAGGATCTCCTCAACGTCTACCTCGGCGGCGACTACATCGAGGACAGTCTGGGCGGCGGCACGTCCGACCACAAGTCCTGGAGCAACGCCGGCTACCCCGCCGTCTTCCCCTTCGAGAACCCGAAGGGCTACAACGAGGCCCTCCACAGCCTCAACGACAACCTCAAGACGATCAACAATATGGCGCTTTCGGCCCGCTTCACCCAGCTCGGCCTCGTCTTCGTCGCGCACCACGCCGGCCTCAATGCCGCCGCCGCCGCCTACGATGCCGCGAAGGCGGCGGTGAAGCAGGCGAGCTCGCCCGACCTAAAGCTCGCCATCCAGAAGAACTCCATCAGCGACGACCAGGTGATCTCGATCGCCGGGCCCGCCTCGATCAGTACCGTGGAGTTTTGCGTGACGGGCGCCCCCGGCAGCAACGGCTGCACCCACGAGCGCCACCACTCGCTCACCGACCCGCACAAGGACGCCTCGCGCCAGTTCTTCATCGACGAGAAGTCGCTCAAGGTCGAGGAAGGCATGCACCTCTCGGTCTTCGGCTACGACGCGGCCGACAAGCTCGTCGCCCAGCGCACGGTGCGCCTGCACAAGCGCTGAGCCCGCCCTGCCTCTCCCCCTTAGCTCACGAGCCGCCGAGTGGAAAGGCGAGGGCGCGCGCCTTGGCGCCGTCGCGCTCGCCGGCGGGCTCGAGCTCGACCGACTGCACGAAGTACTTCGCCTGCCGCGCCTTGAGCAGCACGCGCGCCGCCGACTCCTCGCCGAACGGGCCCGTGCGCAGCTCGATGGAGCCGCCGGCGCCTTCTCCTTTTAGGCCGTTTGCCGCGAGAAAAGCTTGGAAATCCGCCTCGCTCACATGCGGCCGGGCGGTGACCACGACCCGCCCGGCGCGGCGCGGCGCGCGCGACGGGTAGGCGTCCTTGCCAAGGAGCGCCACGTCTTTCTCCTCCGGCGCCCAGCTCTGCGCGTCGAGCGACAGGCGGACGGTGAAGTTGCCGCCCTTGGCCTGCACGAAGGCCGTAAAATAGGCCTCCTCCGGCGCGAACACCGGCGCCACCACCCACAGCTCGACGGTCGCTCCGAGCAGCTCCTGCGGCGGGTAAGGCGTCGAGCGCAGGAACTGGCTCAGGCGCTCCCGGAGCAGGGTTCGGGCCGCCTTCTTGGGGAAGACGGTCGGCGGCCGCCCCGGCGCCAGGACGGCGAAGCTCTTTTGATCGGGCGACTCGCAGATCGCCACCCGGTGCTGGACCGACTCCGGCGTCATCTCTTTGCAGAGGCCGTTGGCCGTCTGCACGATCTTGCCGTCCCCGGCCCATTGGCTCGTAGGCAGGGACGCGCAACCGGACGCCGCCAAGACCGCGAGTAAAAGCACGAATTTTTGCGCCATGACCAAACCTCCGCTTGGGCTCTTGCCCCAAGGCCCGTTCAGTCATCGGCGCAAACGGAACAAAATTAAGCCGGAAACCGGGCCTTGAAGGCCTCGACCATCGCCACGGTCGCGCTCGAGCCGATGCGCGTCGCGCCGGCCTCGATGAGGGCTAAGGCGGCCTCCAGAGTCTTGATGCCGCCCGAGGCTTTGACGCCGATGGTGCCGGGCTTCTTGCCGTTGGGCTCGGCCATGATCTCGATGTCGCGCACGCTCGCGCCGCGCGGCCCGAAGCCCGTGCTGGTCTTGACGAAGGCGGCGCCGAGCTCGACGCACCAGCTGGTGAGCTCGCGGATCTGGTCTTCGGTCAGGTAGGCCGTCTCGAAGATGACCTTGGTCGGCACCCGCCCGCCGGCGCGCACGACGGCGGCGATGTCGTGGCGCACCGCCATCTTCTCGCCGCCGCGGTAGAGCCCGGCGTTGATCACCATGTCGAGCTCGCCCGCGCCGTCGCCGACCGCGCGCAAGGCCTCGTCGATCTTCACGTCGGTCCGGTTGGCGCCGAGCGGAAAGCCGACGACCGCCATGGCCGCGAGGCCCGTGCCCAAGAGCTCCTTTGCTGCGAGCGCCACGTGGCAGGGGTTCACGCAGACGCCGGCCGTCCCGAGCGCCTTCGCCTCGGCACAAAGCTTTCGGATCTGGTCGGGCGTCGCTTCGGCCTTGAGCAGCGTGTGGTCGAACAGTTTCGCGAAACCGGCGGTGGTCAGGGCGTTCACGGGGACTCCTTCATCCTTCAGGGCGCGACGGTCACCGGCACGACGAGCTCGCGGACGAGCTCGCCGGTGCGCTGCGCGAAGTCCTGCCCCGAAAAGATCCCGACCCCGGCGCTTGCCGCATAGATACCCTTGAGGCGGGCCCGTCCGCCAGCGGACTCGTAGCTGAAGGCCGCGACCCACCACCAGAGACCGGCCTGGTCCTGGACCTGGCACCAGCGGATCGTCCCGGCCTGCGGCTCGCCGTAGTAGTCACGCACGAGCACGGCCGTGGTTTGGCCCGAGGCCACCGCGCCCCGGCACGAGTCGTCGACGCCCATATGGCCCTCGGCGGGGTCG
>JAYVWD010000836.1:0-3629 GCA_043786345.1 Pseudomonadota bacterium | reverse complement strand
CGCTCCCCGCTCCCCGCTCCCCGCTCCAAAAGGTGCCCCATGTCGTCCCCGACCCATCAGGTCTCGATCCGCCTCACCGACAATCAGCACCGCTGGCTCCGCAACGCCGCCCGCTACCTCGAGGGCGAGACCGGCTGCGAGGTCACGGACGCGTCGCTCATCATGCACCTCGTCGAGCACGGCATCCCTTGCTTCGAGGACGAGCTGACCCGCCTGCGCGCCCGCCACAACGAGGGCGCCAAGCGCTTCGCGGATCTCCACATCGCCCTCTGAGGCGGGCCCGCCGCCGGCCAAAAAAAAGGGGAGCCTTTCACGAGGAAAGGCTCCACCGGATGGACTTAGGGTCTCAGGCGCTGACGCTGACCACATTGTCGACGCCGCGAGTCGAAGGCGGCGTGCGGGCCGTGGCCCCGGCCGGACGCTCGCCGCTGCGCAGGATGTCCTGGAGCTGAAAGCCGATCAACGACTTCGGCACCCAGAAGAGGGCGGCGAGCTCGCTGATGACGTTCTTCCGGGAATCGAGCTTCGCCATCTCGGCGAGCAGCACGCTCTTCGGGACGAGAAGGGACGCGCAGAAGAGCGTCTCTTCCATCTCGACCAGGTTCGCCTGCGCTTTGCCGAGCTCCGGGAACCGCTCGCGCTCACCCTCGAAGAGGATGCGTGCCAGGTCCTTGACCATGCACATGCGCGTCTGGGACTTGAGGTCCCCCTTGCGGTACTGGATCGAGTACTGCCCCGGCTTGACGCGCAGGATGCGCGACAGCTTGTCCATCATGTCGGTCGGCTGCGTCGACACGAAGGCGAAGAAACGCAGCACCTCCGGCACGTAGAGCGGCGGCGTGGTGAACTCGCACTGCTCATGAAGCTGCGCCACGAAGGTCTCGACGCGCTGGCGCGCGGCGGCGACGATCTGCGGATCGGCTTCGGCGGCCTTGGCCAGAAGGGCCTTGAAGCCGTTCGACTCCTGCCATTCGTAGAAGGCTTCGTCCAGGCCGACCGCGCCGCTCGCCACATCGTGGACGAGCGTCGTTTCGACCTGCAGTGCCTCGGCCAGCTTGGCCAGCGAGAACACCGACCGGACGTTCTTCTCGCCCCGCTTCCAATGGCTGCAATCCGAAGGGTTGAAACTAAGGATCGAGCCGACTTCCTGGTCGTGCACTTTCCCACCCTTCTGCGCCATCAGAACCTTTTGGCAGAACTTAAAGAGCTGCACGGAGTTCGGAAATTTGACGGCTCCCGAGCGTTTCATCGCCCCTCCTCAAACGTCGCGCTTACTCGACGCGGGTCTGTAAAAAAACATGTTGTGTTGTGAATTGGCTTATTAAAAATATACCGGTCGCGTTCACACGGTGTCAAGGACCGCGGGCAAGTCTTGCGCGTAGCAGGGTTTCGCCGAGCGTGACGCCGGCCACCAGCTTGAAGAGAATCACGTACGCAAAAAAGAGCGCGTAGACCCCCGCCACGAGCTGCAGCGGGTTGATTCCCATGAGCCATTGCACCGGCGCCAACGCGAAGACGTCCTCGGTCTCGCCGGTCCGGACGGCGGTCAAAAGCGTCACGAGCGCGAGCAGAACGAAGAGCGAGAAACCGACGAAAAAAAAGTCGAGCCCCCAGGCGACGAGCTTCCGCTCGAGCCCCAGGCGCGGGCGCGGGCTCCGGCCGGCGCGGGGGGCGGCGGCCTTGGGCAGCGGCGCGGCGCGGGCCGCCCCCGGCGTCGCCGCCTTGGGCGTTTTCCGCTTTTTCGCCTTTTTCACGGGCGAATTCGCCTGCCCGGGGTGCGCGCCACGCCGCGGGTCCGGGGGCGGGACTTCGACTTGCGGCATCCAGCCGTGCGGCGGCGCCGTCGGCCCGGCGCGCGCGCCCTGGCGCGGCATCGTCTGCGGCGCCGGCTGGATCGTCTTGACCGCGCCGATCCCGATGCCAGTGGACAGGGCCTTGAACGCCGCAAGGTCCAGCTGGTCCGCGAACTCGCGCAACTCATTCGCCTGCATGGGCGACCTCGTACTTTGGTTCAGGGAGTCATGTGGAAACGGGGCAGGACCGGGGCGGAAGAATCGTCCCGGCAAGATCCAGTCTAGCACATCAGAGGCGCCGCTTGAGCGCGCTGCCGCCCGTGGCCGCGTCCAGGATGTCGTAGCCCTTGTCGGTGATCTCTTGGCGCAGGCGGTCGGCCTCGCCCCAGTCCTTGGCGGCGCGCGCCGCGTCGCGGGCGGCGAGCAGATCGATGAGGCCCTGCGGGATCTGCTCGGCGACCACCTGCTGGTGGAAGACGTCGAGCCCGAGGATCTGGTCCATCTTATCGATGATCCAGGCTTTTTCGGGCGCGTCTAGGCCCTGGTCCTCTATCACCCCGTAGAGCGCGGCGAGGGCCTGCGGCGTGTTGAGGTCGTTCGCCATGGCCTCGTGGAACGTGGCCAGGTGCTTCGCGCCCTTCGCGCCCGGCTGCCCGGCGTAGCGCGCGTTACCGGCCTCCTGGCGGATGCGGATCGCCTGGGTCGTCAGCCGCTCATAGGCCTTCACGGCGCCGACCAGGTTTTCGTAATTGAAGCGGAGCTGCTTCCGGTAGTGGCTCTGGAGCAGGAGCACGCGGTAGCCGAGCGGCGCGAAGCCCTTCTCCTCCAAGGTGCCGACCGTGAGGACGTTGCCGAGGGACTTGCTCATCTTCTCGTCCCCCTCGATGAGCAGGAACTCGCCGTGCATCCAGTAGCGCACGAAGGGCGCCTTGCCGGTGGCGCACTCGCTCTGGGCGATCTCATTGGTGTGGTGGATCGGGATGTGGTCGACGCCGCCGGTGTGGATGTCGAACTGCTCGCCGAGGAACTTCATCGCCATCGCCGAGCACTCGATGTGCCAGCCGGGGAAGCCGACGCCCCAGGGGGCGCTCCACTCCATCTGGCGTTTCTCTTTGGGATCCGAGAACTTCCAGAGGGCGAAGTCGGTCTTGCTGCGCTTGTCGGCCGCGTCGACCCGGTGGCCCTCCTGCAGACCCTTGACGTCGAGGCGGGCAAAGTCCGGGTACTTCGGGAACTTGGCCGTGTCGAAGTAGATGCCGTCGCCGGTGCGATAGGTGAAGCCCTTGCGCTCGAGCTCCTGCACCATGGCGATCTGCTCGGGGATGAAGTCGGTCGCCTTGCAGATCATCTTGGGGCGCTTGATGTTGAGGAGCGCCGCGTGGCTGAAGAAGGCCTCGGTGTACCGCTTGGCCACGGCCCAGGTATCGAGCCCCTCCTTTTTCGCCGCGAGCTCGAGCTTGTCGTCGCCGTGGTCAGCGTCGTCCGTGAGGTGGCCGACGTCGGTGATGTTCATCACGTGCTCGACCTCGTAGCCGAAGGCCTCGAGCGACCGGCGCAGGGTGTCGGCGAAGACATAGGCGCGCATGTTGCCGATGTGCGCGTAGTGGTAGACCGTCGGACCGCAGGTGTAGAGCCCCACCTTGCCGGCGCGGAGCGGCACGAAGTCCTCGACGGACTTAGTCAAGGTGTTGAAAAGCTTGATCTTGTCGGCCATTGCTCACCCTCATCCAAAAGCCGTCTCACTTTACCAACTTTTGCCCGGGGGTTCCAGGCGCGTTGGGAAACGCTTGGCGATGAAGGCTTGAGGTCAGCGGTTGCCCTGGGTTTGCTCGAAAA
>JAYVWD010000835.1:0-2112 GCA_043786345.1 Pseudomonadota bacterium | reverse complement strand
GCCGCCGCCGCTGTCGCCTGGAAGTGCCTGCAAAAGCGCGACGACGGCACCGGCACGATCACCTGGCAGCCCGGCGGCAACTCCGCGGCCGCGACCGGGTCCTCGGGCTATGCGGGCGAGTCCGTCGGCACCTTCTAAGTAGGCGTCTCTTGTCATGAAACAGATAATTGCTTTATGATTTTCTATTAAAATTATAAAGCATCGCTCCGTTTATAATCCAATCAAGGGATTCCCATATCCCGCTCGCTGTTGCTTCTGGCGCCCCTCGAGGCCGTGCCCGCTCTCGCGGCCTACGACCTCGCCGCCTTGCGCGCCGAGGCCGGGCAGCGCGCGGCCCAGCTGGCGCTCGCGGACGCCGCGGCGCTCGCGCCGGCCCTGACGAAGCTGGACGCCAAGCTCGAGCAGGCGCAGCTCTTCGGCTGCGCCTCGCACGGCTTCACGCCGCCCACCCTGCCTCGCCGACGGCGACTTCGCCGAGACGGTCGCCGACGGCCGCACCGTCGCCGCGCTGACGGCGCTGCTGTGCGACGCGGCAAGCCCGGGCGTTCAGGTGCTGCTCGGCGCCGAAGGCGCGGCGCCGGTCGAGGCGCCAGCTTCGGCGCCGACGTCCTCGCCGCGCCGTTCGAGATCCCGCCGCCGGCCGATGGGAACATCGACCATTTCACCTGTCACTCGGGGCCCCGCATCCTACGCGACCTGCTGACCATGGCCGTCGAGCACGCGCTCCCGGATTTCACGGCGCGCCCGCCCGGCGAGCAGCGGAAGCTGATCGAGGCCCTGACTTCGGGCTCGAAGTACCTGGACTGATCGCCCGCGTCAAAGATCGCCACGGCGGCGCCGGATTGCTCGTGCCACGGGGCCTCCTTTCGCCCCGACGCCGCAGCTGCCCGCGCCTCTCAGAGCAGCGCCGCCTCCTGATCCACGCCCCGTTCCGTCGCGCGCGCCTGCGCCGAGGCGCCGGCCAGGTGCCGGCAGGCCTCGGCGCAAAGGCGGCAGGCCTGCGCGCAGAGGTCGCAGTGCTCGAAGCGCTCGGCGTGCTGCGTGCACTCGAGGCCGCAGGCGAGGACGACGGCGGCGAGCGCGTTGACCTGCGCCACCACGGCTTGCGTCAGGTGCCCGACGTGCCGCGAGAGGATCCGCGCCGTGGCCGCGCAAAGGTCGGCGCAGTCCAGGTTGAGGCGGATGCACGTCACCATCTCGGCGACCTGGGCCTCGGCGAGGCAGGCATCCGCGCACGCCGCGCTGGCGGCGGCGGTGTTCATACAAGCCTCGATGCAGGCGACGAGCTCGCCGTTGTGCGCGCCGTCGTACGACGGATGCTTCGCGATGATGCCTCTCATGAATTTCATAGGGTCCTCCTTGCTCAACTGATCGAAATGCAAGGATTACGCCGCCGGCCGGAGTGTGGACGCCAGGCGGGGCCTGGCACCGCGGTTGCAAAGGCTCGCTGTAGCACAAAGGAGTCACCCATGAGCAAACTGCCTCACTTTCTATTCAGCCTCGCCGCGGCCTTGACCGCCGGCGGCGCCGCGGCCTGGCAGGCCCAGGACCGCGCCATCGACGATGCCGGCGGGGGCGGCGCCGGCGCCGCGACGAGCACGAAGCTGCCGGTCCGCAAGAACGTCAACCTCGCCGGGGCGAGCGGCAGCGACTGGACCGGGCGGAAGGGCGCCGTGCGCGGCAGCGAGAGCTCCGGCGGCGTCCCGATGGTGTCGCGGTCGCGTCGGTGCCAGGTCGACTACCGCGTCGTCGACGCGAAGACGGACGAGGCCTGCCCCGCGCCCTGACGTCAAGGTCAGGGCCGAGCCGAACGCGCCGCCGAAAAGGCCGCGCCGGGAGCAAAGCCAGCTCACGGGCCAACCCTTTTTCAATAGGTAGTCGAACAGGCCGTGGCGCTGGCCGTCCGGCGCGACCTCGAGGCCGCGCGCCGTCTCGAGCTGGAGCAGCACGGAATACTGGGGAACGCCGCAGCGGCCGCGGTACTGGCCGTCGAGAGCCGGAGCCTACTGGCCGGCGGGCAGCACGCCGCCGCCCGGCTCGTCGCTTTGGAGCTCGAGGTGCAGGGTGCCGCCGACGCCGGCCGAGCGCACGAAGAGCTGGCCGTCGATCGCC
>JAYVWD010000834.1:0-6353 GCA_043786345.1 Pseudomonadota bacterium | reverse complement strand
ATGGCGGTGGCCGCGGCCGCGGGACGCCTGACGCTCGGTAACTTGACCATGTACGTCGGGGCGTTTCGCCAGGGGCAGCAGGCCTTTCAGTCGATCCTGTCGGCGATCGGCGGCATGTACGAAAACAACCTCTATATGTCGAACCTCTTCGCCTACCTCGACGTGCCGTCGCCCGCGCCGGCGCCGGCGCGGCCGCCGCGCGTCGAGAGCACGCCTGCGGACGCGGCGATCCGCTTCGAAAACGTCGGCTTTCAGTACCCCGGCCAGGAACGCTGGGCGCTCGAGGGCATCGACCTTAAGGTTCCGCGCGGCCAAAGCCTGGCGCTCGTCGGCCACAACGGCGCCGGCAAGACGACGTTCATCAAGCTCTTGACGCGCCTTTACGAGCCGACCCGCGGGCGGATCCTGCTCGACGGGGTCGACCTCAAGGACTGGGATCAGGCGACGCTCTACAAACGGATCGGCGTCATTTTCCAGGACTTCAACCGCTACCAGTTCACCCTGCGCGAAAACGTCGGCGTCGGCAGCATCGACCACGCCGGCGACGCGGCCCGGCTCGAGCGCGCGGTCGAGCGGGGCGGCGCCCGCGACCTCGTGGCCAAGCTGCCGCAGGGGCTCGAGTCGCCGCTGGGGCGATGGTTTCAGCACGGCACCGAGCTCTCGGGCGGTCAGTGGCAGACGGTCGCGCTCTCGCGCGCTTACATGCGCGAGGAGGCGGACATCCTCGTCCTCGACGAGCCGACGGCGGCGCTCGACGCCGAAGCCGAGTACTCGGTCTTCGAGCGCTTCCGCGAGCTGACGAAGGGTCGGACCACGATCCTCATTTCGCACCGGTTTCCCACCGTGCGGATGGCCGACCACATCGTCGTCATCGAGAACGGGCGCATCAACGAGCAAGGAACTCACGCCGAGCTCCTGGCCCAGGCTGGACGCTATGCTGAGCTCTTTGCCCTGCAAGCTCGGGGGTATCGGTGACGGGTCAGCCCGGTGATCCCGGACTGGGCCGTCTGGGAGGACATGATCGCCGAGATCGGTGGTGGGGACGGTCGGACTTGAACCGACACACCTTACGGTACTGGCTTCTAAGACCATGCGCGTCTTCCGAACCCTTGGTGGGGACGGTCGGACTTGAACCGACACACCTTACGGTACTGGCTTCTAAGACCAGCGTGTCTACCAATTTCACCACGTCCCCGGCGCCATCCCAGGGTCATTCAGAAATGCCGGGTGTGTCAATTGGTTTGCGGCCCGGATCCCTCAGGCGCTCTTCGCCTGGATCTTGAGCAAGGACGTCCCGACCTTCACCTCGTCCTGCGGCCGGACCAGGTGCATGCCCGTGATCTTCTTTCCGTTGAGATACGAGCCGTTCGTCGAGCCCTGATCCTCGATGAAGATCTCGCCCGTGTCGTTCATTTTGATCATCAGGTGCTTGCGCGAGATCTCGGGGTCCTGCTCGAACTTCCCGAAGCTCGACGCGCGGCCGATGAAGAGCGTCCGTTGACTGAGCTCGACCTCGTCGGAGGTGCCGTCGTGGTACTTGATGCTCAGCATGATCCCGCCCGACTGCGTCGAGCGCAGCTCGCTCTCGATCAGGGTGTCGACCAGGCTGGACTTGCTGTCGGCCAGGCTCTTCTTGTCCTTCGACTTGAAGATGGTCGTGATGTGGCGGACGTTCGACTCGTCCTCGAGCTGGAATTTGAAGCTCGTTTGCCCGACGGTGATGATGTCGCCGTGTTTGAGCTTCGACTTCACGATGCGTTCGTTGTTGAGGAACGTGCCGTTGGTGCTGTTCATGTCGAAGATGTGGTAGTCGGGGCCGATGCTCTGGATCTGACAGTGGGTCGAGGACATCTCGTGGTCGGCGACCACGATGTCGCCCTTTTCCCGGCCGAAGATCGTGGCGTCGCGGCGGAGCTTGATCGCGTCGCCGTGGCCCGACACCGAATAGAGGACGCCGCGCTTCTCGGTGGCGCCTGGCGGTCCTTCGATTTTTTTCTTCTTCGTCATCGGTACCGGCTACCAAATCCCAGTCAAAACAGAGGCTACACGGGGGTATCGGTGCATTTCGCCTGGGAGTTAAATCCCTTTGGGATTTTTCCCGTATGCGTTACGATCGAGGCCGAAAAGATGGGGAATATCATGGACAAACAGAGCACCGTCGACTTCTCGGCCCTGATCCTCGGGTTTTCTTCCGCCGCCCTATACTACCTGGGCGAGGCCCCCCTCGAGGGCAAGGCGCCGCCCCAGCGTAATCTGCCGTTGGCCCGGCAGAATATCGACATCCTTGTGCTCCTCGAGGCCAAGACCAAGGGCAACCTCGCGGACGAGGAGTCCCGGCTCATCGTCCAGCTCCTGACCGACCTCCAGCTCAAGTACGTCGAGGCCGCGAAGAAGGCCTGAGATTCCCGTCAACTTCCGCGCCCAACGGCCGAAAACCCGAGTACCTCTCAGAGGGCTTGGATAGATGGACGTTTCGCGTTACGAATTCGCCTGCCAGAAGGCGCTGCACCAAGGCCTGCAATACGCGCGCAGCCTCGGTCACCAGCTGCTCGAGGTCGAGCACATCGCCCTGGCGCTCCTGCGTGCCGACGCGATCGACCTGCGCGACCGCATCGGCGAACGCCTCAAACGCCACCTCGAGAACCACCTGACGCGCGCCCCGCGCGTCTACGGCACCGTCAAGGTCGAATTCGGCCGCCGCCTCGACGCCGCCCTCGACGCCGCCGAATCCCAAGCCGGCGCCGGTAAGGCCGTGTCCAGCGATCAGCTCTGGGAATACCTCTGCCGCCAGTCCACCGTGATCCAGACCTTCCTCGTCAAAATGGCCCAGGAGGACAACGAGCCCGAGCCCGGGAAGAAGGTCTCGCCGCTCACCGACCCCGGCAGCCGTCCGCCGCCCGACGACGCGGAAAAACCCGGTTTGAAGTCGGAAAAAGGCGCAGGCAAGGACGCCGGCAAGGTGCCCGAGAAGGTCGACAAGGACCTCCGCCAGTACACGGTCAACCTGTCGGCCATGGCCGAGCGCGGCGAGCTCGACCCGGTCATCGGCCGCGACGCCGAGGTCCGCCGCGTCCTCGAGATCCTGGGTCGCAAAAAGAAGAACAATCCCATCCTGATCGGCGACCCCGGCGTCGGCAAATCGGCGATCGCCGAGGCCATCGCGCTCCGCATCGCCGAAGGCGCCGTCCCCGAGACGATGCGGGAAAAATGCGTCCTGTCCCTGGATTTAGGCTCGCTCCTCGCCGGCGCCAAGTACCGCGGCGAGTTCGAGGACCGGGTCAAGAACCTGCTGCGCGCGCTCGACGCCCTCCAGGGCCGGGTGATCCTGTTCATCGACGAGATCCACATGCTCGTCGGCGCCGGCAACCAGGAGGGGGGCGCCGACCTCGCGAACCTCTTGAAGCCGGCCCTCGCGCGCGGCGAGATCCAGTGCTTGGGCGCCACCACCTTCGACGAGTACCGGAAGCACATCGAGAAGGATGCGGCCCTCGAGCGCCGCTTCCAGCCGATCCAGGTGGACGAGCCCGGCAAGCAGACGACGCTCGCCATCCTGCGCGGCATCAAGTCGCGGTACGAGATCCACCACGGCGTCCAGATCGACGACGACGCGCTCATCGCCGCGGTCGACATGTCGGTGCGTTACCTGACCGCCCGCAAGCTCCCGGACAAGGCGATCGACCTCATCGACGAGGCCGCGAGCCGTCTTCGCCTCCAGATCGACAGCGTTCCCGCCGTCCTCGACGAGCTGCGCGGGACGATCAACCAGATCGAGATCGAGCGCAAAGCCGTCGGCACCGGGGTTTCCCACCTCGCGGCCCTGACCTCCCTCGACGTCCGCCTCGAAAAGGCGAAGGCCGAGCGCACGCGCCTCGAGACGATCTGGCGCCGCCATCAGGACCTCCTGGACCGCATGAAAGCGACGGAAAAACGCCGCCAGGAAGCCCACGCGCTCTACGACAACGCCAAGACCCAGGCCGATTTCGCCTTCGCCGCCCGCCTCCAGTACGACGAGATGCCGCGGCTCGACCGGGAGCTCGAGGCGATTCACGCGGAGTTGTCGTCCCAGCAGGCCCTCCACTCCTTCCTCCGCCAGGTCGTCGGCGCCAACGAGGTCGCCGAGGTCGTCGCCGTTTGGGCCAAGATCCCCGTGCCGAAGCTCGTCGAGGACGAGGGCGCGCGCCTCCTTAAGATGGAAGACCGCCTCAACCGCCGCGTTTTCGGCCAGAACGACGCCCTGGCGCGGATTTCCCGCGCCGTCCGCCGCGCCCGCGTCGGCGTGAACGACCCGCGCCGTCCGATCGGCGTCTTCTTCTTCCTCGGCCCGACCGGGGTCGGCAAGACCGAGACCGCCCGGGCCCTGGCGGCCGAGCTCTTCGGCGACGAATCCAAGATGATCCGCGTCGACATGTCGGAGTTCATGGAGCTCCATGCCGTCTCCCGCCTGATCGGCGCCCCCCCGGGCTACATCGGCCACGGCTCCGGCGGCGAGCTGACCGAGGCGATCCGCCAGGACCCCTTCTCGGTCGTCCTCTTCGACGAGCTGGAGAAGGCGCACCCCCGCATCCTCGACATCATGCTCCAGATCTTCGAGGACGGCCGCCTGACCGACGGCACCGGCCGGACCGTCGACTTCCGCAACGCCTTGATCGTCATGACGTCCAATATCGACCTGGAGCTCTCCTTCGCCGAGGACGCCGAGGACGAGCAGGCCGTCCGGTCCGCCCTCGCCCGGAAGCTACGCCCCGAATTCGTCAACCGGATCGACGAGGTCGTGGTCTTCCGCCGCCTCGGCAACCGCCACCTCGAGATGCTGATCGACCGCCTGGTCGCCGAGCTCAACGACCGCCTGGCCGACCGCCAGTTCCGGATCGCCCTCGGGCCCTACCTCCGCCAGAAGCTGATCGGCATGGCTGCCACGGGCCAGTTCGGTGGCCGCGCCCTCCGCCGGGTCTTCGAGACCCTGGTGATCGACGCCGTCTCGGACCGGGTCCTCGGGTCCCCGCAACATGCGGTCGGCGCTTGGGACCTCGATCTCGATTCCGACGGGCGCCCCGTGTGGCAGGAAGAGAACCGTCCCCGCTATTACCTGCCCCCAGCCAACGGGGCTTGACACCCGTGTTACCCCCGTATTAATCCTTGGGTTCTAAGGGAAAAGTTCCGTTTCCCTGATTGGGGCGTCGCCAAGCGGTACGGCACCGGATTTTGATTCCGGCATTCGAAGGTTCGATTCCTTCCGCCCCAGCCACCCTCACTGCTTTTCGACATACCCTCTTCGACGTCTCCCCCCCCCACGGGTATCCAAAGGAGTGTGCCAATGGACGCCGAGCTCATCGTATTTTCCGGGAACTCCAACCAGCCTCTGGCCCAGAAAATTTGTGAATGGCTCGATGTTCCGCTAGGCCAGGCCCTCGTTACCCAGTTCTCCGACGGCGAGACCCGCGTCGAGCTCCAGGAAAACGTCCGCGGCCGCGACGTCTTCATCATCCAGCCGTGCTCGATGCCGGCCAATCATCACATCATGGAAGCGATGATCATGGCGGACGCGTGCAACCGCTCGTCGGCCCAGCGCGTCACCCTCGTGGCCCCCTACTTCGGCTACGCCCGCCAGGAGCGCAAGAGCGCCCCGCGCACGCCGATCACCGCGAAGCTCGTGGCCGACCTGATCCAGGCCTCCGGCTTCAACCGCGTCCTGACGATGGAGCTCCACACCTCCGCGATTCAGGGCTTTTTCAACATCCCCGTCGACCACCTCTACGCGAAGCCGATCTTCTCGCAGCACTTCATGCGCATGGACAATCCCCTCGTCGTCTCGCCGGACGCCGGCGGTGTGGAGCGGGCGCGCGCCATGGCGAAGCACTTCAACTGCGGCCTCGCCATCGTCGACAAGCGCCGCGACAAGCCGAACGAGAGCGCCGTGATGCACATCATCGGCGAGGTCAAAGGCAAGAACTGCCTGATCGTCGACGACATCGTCGACACGGCCGGCTCGATCACCAAGGCCGCCGACGCGCTGCTCGACGCCGGCGCCGTCTCGGTCAGCGCCGCGATCAGTCACGCGGTCCTCTCCGGCCAGGCGATCGAAAACCTGAAGAAGTCCCGGTTGAAGGAGCTCGTGGTTACCGATTCGATCCAGCTCGCGCCGGACGCCCGGAACTGCGACGTCATCACCCAGCTCACGATCGCCGAGCTTTTCGGCAAGGCGATCCGGCGGATCCACAACGATGATTCGATTTCCGCCCTCTTTATTTGATGGCTGACTAAAATTTGGTTGAAAGAGAGGCAGCTTCCCGTTATAAGCTGTCTCTCCTGTTTTTTCGATAGAGCTAGGTCCCCTAGGAGTCTGAGATGTCGGG
>JAYVWD010000833.1:0-11157 GCA_043786345.1 Pseudomonadota bacterium | reverse complement strand
CTGACCTCGGCGGCGGGGTTGGCGTAGTTGACCTTCGTGACGGTCATCGTCGCGCGCTTCGGCGTCGCGGTGGCGTCGAGCGTGCCGGCCGCCTCGATGTCGAGGTAGAGCTCGCCCTGGACCCAGACCTGTCGCGGCCGCCCACAAGGGGCCGCCGCGCTGGATCTCGCGGGGGCCGCTGGCGCGCTCGCACTACGAGCGGCTCCTGACGAGCTTTTGCAGCTTCTTCCTGCGGCGCGCGAAGGAGCGGTTCAGCGGCGCGGCCGGCGCCGAGAAATCGTCGATCCACAGCACGGTCAACTGCGGTCCGATGTCCGCGCGCACCTACGGGGAAATGCGCACCGAGCTGCACGACATCATCCGGCGCTATTCCGACGCGGCCGCGCTCGAGAAAAAGCTCGAGGGCGAGGCGGCCCTCGGCAAAACCGTCATCATGCTTTGCCACTCCTGGCTCGAGCCGGGACAGGCGGACGCGGTGACGGACGACCTGCGGCACGTGTTCGGCGGCGTCACGAACCTGTGAGCAGCGCTTGCGCCCGCTCGGCGAGCCCGTGCACGACCGAGTGGAAGTGCCGGTGCTGGGTCAGCTTCTCCTTGCCGAAACGCCGCGCCAGCTCCTGGTTGAGCGCCGGCAGCTTCGCCGTGCCGCCCGTGCAGCAGACGATGTCGATCTCGGCGGCCGTGATGCCGGCGTCGGCGATGGTCTTGTCGAGGGTCGCGACGATCCGCGCGACAAGGTCGTGCGAGCAGGCCTTGAAGTCCGCGCCTACGACTTCCTCCTCGACGTCGATCCCCGGGTGGTGGAAGGCGAAGACGTCGGCCGGCGCGTCGGACAGATTGATCTTGGTCTGCTCGATCGAGCGGAAGAGCTTGTAGCCCAAGTGCTCCTCGATCAGGACGAACAACCGGTCCATCTTCCCGGCGTCGCCCGGCGCCAGGGACCAGCGCTGCGCGTCCTTGAGCAGGTTCAGGATGTCGTTCCGCGCCAGGAAGGAGATGTCGGCCGGCGAGCACATGCGGTTGATCAGGTGCTGCGGGATCTTGAGCTCGTTGCTCCCCATCGGCAGCTTGTAGGTGACGTTCGAGCCGAAGTGCGGGCAGATCATGTGGCGCATGATCGAGCCGTCGAAGCGGTCGCCGGCGATCGATATACCGCCGAGTGCCAGCACGTCCTCGTCGCGGAAACGCTCCCGCCCCATCCGCAGCACGGTGAAGTCCGAGGTGCCGCCGCCGAAGTCGGCGATCAGGACGGTCTTGGTCTCGGTCAGCTGGTGGCGGAACTCGTAGGCCGCCGCGACCGGCTCCGGGCAGAAGGCCACGTCCTTGAAGCCCGCGAGCTTGGCCGCCGCCTCGAGCCGCTTTTCGCCGAGCGCGTCCGCGTCCTTCTCGAGCGAGAACGCCGCCGGCCGCCCGAGCACGACGCTCGTCACGTCCTGGCCGAAATGGGCGTTGGCGCGCTCCCGCATCTCTTTCAGGAACACCGAGACGAGCTCCGAGAGGTTGTAGTAGCGCCCGTGCACGAACGTGCCCGAGAACGAGGCGTCCGGCAGGTACTTCTTGATCGACCGGAAGATCCGGCCTTCCGCGCTCTGGTCGCCGTAGGCGTCGATCGCCTTCGCCCCGAAAAACCAGCTGCCGGACCGCGGCGTATAGAGGACGGTCCGCATCACCGTCGGGTCCGGCGCCGCGTCGTCGAGCGCCAAAGGCGCGTAGAGCCGGCCGGCGTCGGCCGCGGCGAGCAGGGAGTTCGAGGTGCCGAAGTCGATCGCGTACATCATCCCGCGGGGATCTCCTGGTGACAGTCGGCGCAGGTGACGCCCGCGTCCTTGAAGCGCGCGATGATCCGCGGCCGCGCCAGCTTGGCCTTCGGGTGCACGTCGTGAAAGAGCGCGATCCCGCGCCGGCGCGTGAGCATCGGCGTCTCCATGCGCGCCTCGACCAGACCACTTTTCATAAGGGAAGGAGCTCCAGCCCGAGTCCGGGCCCGCGCGGGAGCTCGAGGCGCGCGCTTGCGCGGTGCCACGGGCTCGCGCGCGTGACGCGCCGCGTCAGGAAGAACGGCGTGTCGAGGTCGAAGTACCGCACGCCGCCGAAGCCGCAGGCGAAATGCAGCGAGGCGGCCATCGTCACCTCGGTCTCGAGCATCCCGCCGATCATCAGGTCGAGCCCGGCGCGGCGCGCGGTCGCGGCGATCGCGGCGACCCCCGCGAGCCCGGACTTCATCACCTTGAGGTTGATGATGCGCGCCGTCTTGTCGGTGGCGGCGCGCACCGCGTCGGCGACGGTCCGCACGGTCTCGTCGAGGCACACCGGGACGTCGCTCGCGGCGCTGAGCGCGCTCAAGCCCGCCCAGTCGTCTTCGGGTAAAGGCTGCTCGAAGAACAGCGGCCGGTGGCCCGCGGCCGCCAGCGTGGCCAGGATTTTTCGCGCATTTTCCAGGGAATACCCCTGATTGCCGTCGAGCGTGAAGGCGGCGCCGGGCGGCCGCTCGGCGAGCATCGCGTGCACCAGGTCCAGGTCGGCGGCGACGTTTCCGGAGACTTTGATTTTGACGATGTTGAAGCCGTGGCCGCGGAACGCCCGCCAAAAACCGGGGACCGCCGCGGGCGCCATGATGGGCAGGGTGACGTCGGTCTCGACCGCGGCGAGCGCCGCGTCGCCGAACACCGTACTGAGCGACGTCCCGGCCTGGCGGGCCTCGAGGTCCCACAGCGCCGTCTCGACGCCGACGCAGGCGGTGATCGAGCGCGCCGCCGCGCCGTCCCGGGCGAGCGCCGCGAGGTGCGCCCGCGCCGCCGCCGGCTCCCGGCCCACGGTCTCCGCCGTCAGCGCCCGCGCCACGACCTCGGCCACGTCCGCCGTGTCGTAGGTGAGGGTCGGAAACGGCGCGCACTCCCCCACCCCGATGTTGCCGTCGTCGTCGCGCAGGGCGACGAGCACGAGGCGCGCCTCGGCCAAGGTCTCGCGCGAGATCGCGAACGGCACGTTGACCGGGATCGAGGCGGGCCGGACCTCGGCCGAGACGATGCAGCGTTTTTTAGTCATCCCGGCAGGTTAACCTGCCTGACGCCGGATCTCAACGGTCGACTCGCCGCCGAGGAGCGCGGGCGCGCGCGCCAGCGCCACGAGGGTGCGGGCGTACCCGTGCCCGACGGGGAGCGGCGCCCCGGCATCCTCACAGATCTTGGCTACACGCCGGTGCGCCTCGGCCAGGTGCGGGAACGGGACGCGCGGGAAGGCGTGGTGCACGGAGTGGAAGTTGAGCCCGTTGAAAAAGCGGGGCAGCCCCGGGCCCGGCACGGTGACCATGAGGCCGGCGACCGCGGCATGGAGCTCCTTCCTGTCGAGGCGCGCGCGTCTCACGGCCGCGTCAGCTCCAGGCAGACGTAGCGGGAGTGCTCGTGGAAGCCGCGGTGCGCCCGGGCCGCCGCGCGCAGCTCGCGCCATTCGCCGCGCGAGATGCCGCGCAGGGTCGCGTGCGAGCGGCAGAGCAACGCGCGCCCGAGGCGGCTTTCGCCGAGCGCCGCCAGCACGTCGAACTGCCACTGGAGCGGGCGCGTCACGCGGCCCGTCCAGTCGCGCGTCCGCGCCACGGTGAAGCCGGCCGCGCGGGCGCCCTGCTCATACTCCTCCGGCGTCCAGAAGTCGCGGAACCCCCAGGTATCCCGCACGATCCGCGCCGCGGCGCTCGCCGCGGCGGCCTGCCGCCCGCCGGCGCGCCACATGAAGTCGACGATCACCAGGCGCCCGCCCGGCTTGAGCACGCGGAACGCCTCGGCGAGGAACCGCTGGCGGTCCGGGAAGTGAAATGCCGCCTCGAGGCAGAGCGCCTTGTCGAACGCGCCGGCGCCGAAGGGCAGGCACTGCGCGTCGCCGACGGCATAGGTGAGGCCGCGCGTCCGCCCGTAGAAGGTGCGGGCCGCATGGACGTTCTCGGGCAGCAGGTCCATCGCCGTCACGTCGACGCCCGGGTGCGCGGTGGCCGTGTAGTACGCGGCGAAGCCCCGGCCGCAGGCGATGTCCAAGACCTGATCCCCGCGCACCGGCGCTAAGGCGCGCACGGTCTGCCGCACCAGCTCCTTCTGCGTCGCGGCGAGGCGGCTGCCGCTCGGGATGAGGTTCAGCACGTTGAGCAGGCCGCGGAACCGGAAGTAGCCGAGGTTCAGGAGCTCCGGGCCCCAGCCGAGGGCGCGCAGGACGCGCAGGGTGACGCTGCCGCCGTCATAGACGGTGGCGAGCGCCGGGGTTTCCGCGGGGTGCTGGGTGCGGGCTTCCATCTTCATAAGGATAGAAGAGGCGGGAGGGGGCGTCAGCGGGCAGGAAATTCCGGGCGATACGCCGGTCCACGCGGGTCCAAGACCAGGTTCAGAGGGATCAAGATCACGCACAGGGGTACGCATAGGCATGGGTAGACGTTGACGTATGCCTATGCCTAGACGTCCATCCGTGCGTGATCCCTCACCTGAACCTGGCCTTAGTCGCCCAAAAACCCCGCCACCGCCTCGGCCACCGCCCCCGGATGCTCCAGATGCACATGGTGTCCGCCGTCGAGCTCGACGAGCGTCAGCGTCCGCACCGCCGCCTGCATCGCGGCGAAGAGCGCCGGCGGGATGGGTATTCCTTGCCGGGCGCGCACGAGGAGGACGGGCGCCGCGATGCGGGCCAGGACGGCCTCGGCCTGGCCCGGCGTGAGGCGCTGCCCGCTCGGGATCCGGAGCCGCGGGTCCGAGCGCCAGACGAAGCCGGCGCCCTTCGCGGCGAGCCCGCGCCGCACGACGCCGTCGATCCAGTCGCCGACGGGGAACTCGCCCATGGTCATGCGGGTCGCCCGGGCCCGCTCGATGCTCTCATAAACAGGCGCTTGTTTAGCACCAGCCGCGGCGCGCGCCCGCCCGGCGAAGTGCTGGGCGAGCCGGTCGGGCAGCTCGTTTTCCGGGGCGGTGAGCGGCATGAGGCCCTCGATCGCCGCGACCCGGTCGATTTTTCCAGGGAAAACACCGGCATAAAGGCAGGCGACGGCTGCGCCGAGCGAGTGTCCGAGCAGGCAGAACCGGTCCCAGCCGAGCGCCACCGCGGCACGGTCGACGTCGTAGGCCCAGTCGACGAACGCGTAGCCCGCGTCCGCCGACTTGTGGCCGGAGAGCCCGTGGCCGGGCAGATCGAGCGCGACGACGCGCAGGCCCGCCGCCCCCAGGCTCGGACCGATCAGGTCGAAGGTCGCGGCGTTGTCGAGCCAGCCGTGCAGCGCCAGCACGCGGCGCCCGGTCGCGGGCCCCCAGGCCCTGGCGGCCAGGGCCGGCCCGGCGGCTCCGGCGACGGGGAGCGCGAGCTCCTCAGGCGGTAAGGCCATTCTCCACCGTGGTCTTCATGAGCGAGAGTAGCTCGGACATCTCGAAGGGTTTGGACAAGATGCCTTTGGCGCCCCGGCGCTTCGCCTCTTCGGACGTCACGTCGTCGAAGCCGGTCATGAAGAGCAGCGGCACGTTCGGGAAATGCCGGCGCATCGCGTCGCAGAGCTCGATGCCGTTGCCGTTGGCCATGCGGACATCGGAGACGACGGCGCGGACCGGCTCGCTCGAGACGATCCAGAACGCGTCGAAGCCGCAGGTGGCGCGGCGGGTCTCATAGCCGGCGTCCTTGAGGATCGCGTCCACGGCCGAGAGGATGTCGGAGTCGTCGTCGACGAGCAGGATCGGCGCCGCGAGGCCGAGGCGGGTCGGAAACGTCCTGGCGGACGTCTGCTGCCCGGCGCCGTGCGCGACGATCGCGTTCTCGAGGGCCTTGTCGCCGTGCTTGCCGATGTCCTCGGTCAGGCTCAGGAGGTTGCTGGGCGCGACCTCGAGGGCCGTCGAGATCCGCCAGATGCTGTTGAGCGTGGCATTCTTGATTCCCCGCTCGATCTGGGACATGTAACTTCGATCGAGCTGGGCGCGGTCCGCGAGGCTTTCCTGGGAGAGGGCGAGCTTATGGCGGTAAAAGCGGACCGCCTTGCCGAAGGCCTTCATCAGGGTCTGGTATTTTGCATTTTTCGCGGTCATGCGGGCTGGGGGCTCCCGGGAAGGGCGACTGGGTTATATTTACGCATCGGCCCGGGTGCGTGCCGCCGTTAACTCACTCATTTTCGCTTGTCATCTCTGAATATTACCCTATTCTCCCCGCAAAGGCGCGAGATCCAAGGTCCGAATCGGGGATAATCTGAGCTGCTTCTTGATAAAAACGTGTGTTTGTCGGTCGAAGCAGTCCTCATGTCGCAAAAACAATCAGGTTAATCGATGACTTCCAACACCATGATGGTCGCCCTCACCAACCCCGAGGGCGCGCGCCGCACGGCGGCCATCGACATCCGTAAATGGGAGCGCAAGGACGCCGTCCGCAAAGGCGGGCAATGGGGCGGCATCATCGCCGGCGTCGGCGTCGCGATGGTCCCGATCCCGATCATCCACTTCTTCTCGCCGATCGTCCTCCTGGTCATGGCGCCGCTCGGCGGCTTTCTCATATTCCGGATGTATAACGGCGGCTCGGACCTGCATGGCACCGCCGAATGCCCGTCCTGCTCCCAGACCCTGGAGCTCGCCGGCTCGGCCGACCGCTGGCCGGTCCAGAAAATCTGCCCCCATTGCAAACGATCGGTGAGCGTCATCCCGGCGGAGACCCCATGAGCAAGGTGCTGACCCTCGAGTCGCTCGCGCACGCCATCGGCGCCGATCTCCACGGAGCCTCCGCGGCGGCGCGCGCCCTCGAGATCCGCGGCGTCGCGCCGCTCGACCGCGCCGGCCCCGCCGAGGTCTCCTTTCTCACCAACCCCCGGTACGCCGCCAAGCTCAAGGAGACCCGCGCCGCGGCCGTGATCCTCGGCGCGCCGCGGGACGATCTGGCGCTGCCGCAGCTCGTTCACCGCAACCCCTATGCGGCCATGGCGAAGGCCTCGGGGCTCTTTTACGCGCGAAAACGCACGTTCCAGGGCCAAAGCGACCTGGCGGTTGTGCATCCCGGGGCGACGGTCCATCCCGGGGCGACGCTCTACCCGTTCTGCTACATCGACGACGGCGCCCAGGTCGGCGACGGCACGATCGTCTACCCGCACGTCTACCTCGGCGCCGGCGCGAAGGTCGGCGCGCGCACGCTGATCTTTCCGAGCGTCACCGTCATGGAAGGCTGCGTGATCGGCGATGACGTCATCGTGCACGCCGGCTCGGTCATCGGGGGCGACGGCTTCGGCTTCGCGCCGACGCGCGAGGGCATCGAGAAGATCCCCCAGGTCGGCGGCGTCGTGATCGGGAACGAGTGCGAGATCGGCCCGCTCAATACCGTCGACCGCGGCGCGTTCACCGACACGGTCATCGGGCGCGGCTGCAAGTTCGACTCGCAGGTCCATATCGGGCACGGCGTCGAGCTCGGCGACTGGGCCCTGATCGCCGGCGGCTCGGGCATCGCCGGGAGCGCGAAGATCGGCAAGCGCCTGATGATGGGCGGACACGGCGCGATCGGGCCGGGCCTCGAGATTCCGGACAACGTCGTGATGGGGCCGAAGGCCGGCATGACGCGGGCCCCCGAAACCGCCGGGGAATACATGGGGATGCCGACGGTTCTGACCAAGGACTGGCGCCGCCAGGTCGTGGCGCTGGAGAAGCTGCCGGAGCTGCTCAAGACCGTCGCGCGGCTGACGCGCGAACTCGCCGCGCTCCAGGGCGCTGCCGCCGACCCCAAGACCGAAGGCTGACGCGAAAGGCTAACGCGGGCAGCACCGCAATTGAATTCTCATCCTGAAAGCGGCCTAAACAAGGGGCCTCTGGACGGAGGGGTCGGCGATGAGCAGGAGCCGCGATCCATCAGCATGTCGCCGGTCGGTCGTCCGGTACCTCATCGCCGCCGTCGCGGTCGGCGCGGGGACGGCGCCTGCGATGAAGGACGAGCGCGACGCCTGCCTGGCGGCGGGGTTCGCGGCCTTTCTGGCGCAGCCGGTGCCGAAGGAAGGGCTGCTGCGGGTCGTGGCGCGGCTGGCGGGGACGGGCGGGCCGTTGCCGAGAACGGCGTCCAAAAGCCTGGGACGAGTCAACCGCCCAGCGCCGCCCAAAGATCGTCCTCGCTCCATGTCAACACGCCGAGCTCGCGCGCCTTCTTCATCTTCGACGAGTTCGACGTCGGGTCGTCGGTGACGACCGCGTAGGTGGCGCTCGAGACCGCGCCGGCCGTCTTGCCGCCGGCCGCCTTGATGGCCTTCTCGACCTCGCTCCGCGGCCGGCTCAAGGCGCCGGTGAGGACGATCGTCCGGCCGGAAAGCGGCAGGTCGCCCGGGTCGGCGGCGGGGGTGAACTCCGGCGTGACGCCGGCCGCGAGCAGGTCCGCGATCAAGCCCTTGCGCAGCGCCAGACCGACGGCGATCTGCTCGCCCGACTTCACCGCGAACCCGTGCACGTCGGCGATCTCGGCGGCGGTGGCGTTTTGCAGCGCCTCGAGCCCCGGGAACCGGTCGAGGAGCTTCTCCCAGGTCGTCGCGCCCGCGCCCTCGATGCCAAGGCCGCCCAGAAAGTTGACGAGCGGCAGCTTGCGGCTCCGCTGGACATTGGCGAAGAGCTTGGCCGCCATCTTCTCTTTCGTCTGGGGAATGACGAGGAAATCCGCCTCCTGGAGCCGGTAGAGGTCGGACATCGATTTGACGAGGCCGGCCGCGACCAGCGGCTCGAGGCGCTTGTCGGAGAGGTCGTCGATCTCGGCGGCGCGGATCCAGTTGAGGATGCCGCCGAGCTGTTGCGCCGGGCAGCCCTCGGTATTCGGGCACTTGAGCCGGACGTCGTCGAAGGCGAGCGCGGCCTTGCAGGCGTCGCAGGCCGCGGGCCAACGGAACTCGCCTGGGGCCGCGGTCACGACCTGGAGGAACTTGGGGATCACCTCGCCCGAGCGGATGATCTCGATCTCGTCGCCGACCTTGAGGTTAAAGGCCTTCACGTGGGCGGCGTTGTGCAGGGTCACATTGGTGATCGAGGCGCCGCTCAGGAAAACCGCCTTCACGACGGCGACCGGCGTCACGATGCCGAGGCGCGACGTCGCCCAGACGATGTCCTCGATGACCGTCGTCGCGGTTTCGCCGGCCCACTTGAAGGACATCTTGTAGCGCGGGTGGTGCGCGGTGTTCCCGAGCTCGCGGTGCCGCGCCAGGCGGTTATAGCTGAACACCGCGCCGTCGAGGCCGACCTCGTCCTCCTCGCTCATCTCCCGGACCCGCGCGAGGTAGGCGTCGACCTCCTCGAGCGTCGCCAGCACGCGCGGCGCCGGGAGCCTGAATCCCCGGGCGCCGAGCCACTCCATGACCTGCGCCTCGGTCTCTAAGTCGAAGGCGGAGTCGGCGGCGACCAGTTGGAAGGCGAAAAAGCTGAAAAAGCGCGCCAGTTCCACGTGGGTTTTGCGGCCGAGCAGGCCGGCGACGATGTTTCGCGGGCTCGTCGGGCGCTCGAGGCCGAGTGCGACGAACTGGTCGGCGAGCTTCACGAAGCTGCTCGCGGTGCAGAAGATCTCGCCGCGGATCTCGGCCTTCCGGGCGATGTCCGGCAGGGCCGGGAGGATGTCGGCGATCCAGCGGACCGTGCGCGTCACGTCCTCGCCGACCTGGCCGTTGCCGCGGGTCTTGGCGCAGGCGAGGCGGCCCTGCTCGTCGTAGATGAGGCTCAGCGAGACGCCGTCCACCTTGAGGGAGCCGAGCACCGGCTCGCCGTCCACCCAGGCCAGCAGCTCGTCTCTGTCGTAAGTCTTGGCGAGGCTCAGCATCGGCACGTCGTGGCGGACCTTGGTGCCGGGGTTGGTCGCCTCGGCGCCGACCAGGCTCAGGGCCGGATGGTCGGGCGACGCCGCGCGCAGCTCCGCTTCGAGCTCGTCGAACCGGGCGTCCGAAATCTCGGGCGTGCCGGCGTAATAGAGCCGCTTGTGGCGGAGCACCTCGGCCGCCAGGTCCGCGACCCGCGCGGCGTCGTAACTGGATTTCGGCGCCGCCCGCTTCGTCATGGAGCGGACTCGACCTGGGCGCGTGCCCGCCGCTTGAGAATGCAGACCGCCTCGCGGCGGATCTTGTCGGAGGGGGCGGTGGTCTTGTGCTCTTCGGCATATTGCAGCGCGAAGTACGGCGCCATCAGGTGCGAGAGCTCGGCGAGCGTGATCTGGAAGGGGGGGCCGAGCTTGTCCCCCTCGTGCACGACCTCGGTGAAGAGGAGCGAAAGGAAGGCGCCGCCCGGCTTCAGGTGCTCGAAGCAGGCTTGGACATAGGCGCGGCGCGCCTCCGGCGGCAGCGCGCAGAGCATGGCGCGGTCCAGCACCGCGTCGAAGGCGCCCCGCCAGTCCGCGTTGACGGTCAATGCGTCGCCCTCGGCCAGCGTGAGGCCCGGGACCTCCGCATAGAGTCCCCGGGCGGCGGCGACCGCGGCGCCGACCCCGTCGAACGAGGTCACGGCGAACCCCTGGCGCGCGAGCGCGGCGCCATTGTGGGCGCGGCCGGCCCCCGGCTCCAGGACGCGCGCGCCCGGCTCGAGGCAGCGCCAGCTTTGGGCCTCGGCGATGAGGGTGCGGAGCAGCGGATGCGGTCCGCCGAGGTCCCAGCCGGTCTGCCCGGTCTGCCAGCGCCCCTGCCAAAAGCCGATCTCGCCCGGATTCATCGCGTCTGACTCCATGCCCCCTCCTCTTGAGGGGCGATTATGCCGAGGGGCGCGGGGCTTGCCAATCGCGGCCTGGGGCAATACGTATGAAAGATCGAGGGAACATTCGGGTTCGAAAGCCGGCCGGCCGGCGGAGGGAGCTTAAGATGCGCGCGGAATCCATGCGGAGGGCAATTTCCTCCATCGTCTTGAGCCTTTTCACGCTTGGCGCCGCCTCCGCCCCGGAGCGGCCGCGGGTGACACTGGGCGCGATCCTGCCGATGACCGGGCCGCAAGCGCCCTTCGGAAAAGAGGCGGAGCGCGGGATCCAGCTGGCCCTCGAGGCGCAGAAGTTGGCCGACCCGGCCGCGGGCGCCGCGTGGACCTTGGTGGTCGGCGACGACCAGTCCTCGGCCAAGGAGAGCGGCGTCGCGGCCGAGCGCCTCATCGCGAAGGACAAGGTGCATCTGCTCCTCGGCTCAGTGACCGGGCCGGCGACCCTCGAGCTCGCCGAGGTCGCGCGCGCGCGGCAGCGGCC
>JAYVWD010000832.1:0-2499 GCA_043786345.1 Pseudomonadota bacterium | reverse complement strand
CAACGCGTGCTGAGCCCGCCCGAGGGCTATTACCAGGAGCAGCTCGCCGACGCCCTGCGGGCGCTGTTCCCCGACGGAAAGGCGCCGAAGGTATGAGTGATCCCATCGTGATGGCGACGCGGGGCAGCCCGCTCGCGCTCTGGCAGGCGGACTACGTGGCCTCGCTGCTCGCGCAGCGCGGGCACAAGGTCGAGAAGCTGATCATCAAGACCACGGCCGACCGCATCCAGGACCGCTTCCTCCACGAGATCGGCGGCAAGGGCCTCTTCGTGCGGGAGCTGGAGCAGGCGCTCGTCGATGGCCGGGCGCACATCGCCGTGCACAGCCTCAAAGACATGACGGCGCGGCTCGAGGCGCCGTTCGCGCTGGGCGCCGTGCTGAAACGGCATTCGCCCGCGGACGCGATGATCTTCCGGAGCGACGTGGCGGCGCGGCTCGGGGACCTGCCCGAGGTCCTGGGCGCGGCGGATGTCGCGCGCTTCGGCAAGCTCAAGGTCGGCACGGGGAGCCTCAGGCGCCAGGCGATCTTCACGGCGGCGGCGCCGAACTTCGAGCTGGTCGGGATCCGGGGCAACGTCGACACGCGGATCCGGAAGCTCGAGGCGGGCGAATGGGACGCGATCGTCCTCGCCGAGGCCTCGCTCGACCGGCTCGGGATCCGCAACGTGGCGTACCGGCGGCTGGATCCGGCCTGGTTCATCCCGGCGTCCGCGCAAGGGGCGCTCGCGATCGAGTGCCTGGAAAGCGGGCCGGCCTGCGGCTGGCTGGCGCCGCTCGCCGACCCGGTGACGACCGCCTGCGTGAACGTCGAGCGGACGCTGCTGGCGCGGCTCGGCGGGGACTGCAATCTGCCGTTCGGCTGCCACGTCTCGCCCCTCGGCGACGGGCGGTTTCTCGGCCGCGCGGCGGTCTGGAACCGCGAGGGCGAGAAGGCCGCGGCGGAGCACTCGGGACAGCCCGGCCCCGCGTTTCTCGACGCCCTGTTCGCGGCGGTGAAGGCGGCCGGCGCCGCGCGGATCCTCGGGGACTTGGGCCTCGAGGTTCCGGCGGCGCTCGCGTGACGCTCGTCTGGACGCGCGGCGCGTCGGACTGGGACGAGGATCGGGCGCTGCTCGCCGGCATCGGCGGCGTCGTGCGCGTGCCTTGCGTCCGCCTCGTCGGGCTGCCGGCGGCGCCGACTAAACATTATGATGTTTATGTGGTGGCGAGCGCCCACACGCTCGCCTACTTCCGGCTGCCGGCCGGCGCCCAGGTGCACGCGTTCGGGGCGGCGACGGCGGCGGCCGCGGCGCGTGCGGGGGCCAGGGTCGAGCGCCACGAGGGCCTACGCACGGCGGCCGAACTAGCTTCCAAGCTACTGATATTATTAGATAAAAATACGATCGTCGCGGTGCCGGGCGCCGAGGCGCCGGCCTTCGACCTCACCGGCGCACTGTGCGCGGGCGGGCTCGCGGCCGAGGCGATCGCTTGCTACCGGACCGAGGCGGGCGCGACGCATCCGGACGGCGCGGCGTTTTCGGACGAGGAGGCGCGCGCGTTCATGGCCAAGACGCGCGGCGTCGTCTGCTTCGCCAGCCCGTCGGCGGTCGCCGGCTTTTGCGCGGCGTTCCCGCGGACGGAGCTCGCCGCGGCGTGCATCGGCCCGACGACGGCGAAGGCGGCGGCGCCCCGTTTCACCCGGACCGCCACCGCCTCGAAAAACAGCCTCGCCGGCCTGATCGCGGCGGCCCGCCCCTACCTTTGAGGCCGCGGGGTCACTCGCACGTGTAGTTCTGCGCGTCGTTACCGACCTGCGCCGTCACCTTCGGCGCCGCGCCGCCGCCGTCGACGTAGAGACCCTGCATGGATTTGCGGATGAAGCTCTTGCGCAGGTAGATTCCCTGCACGTTGCAGAACTCGACGGCCGCGTCGCCGCGCTTCACGAACTGCACCTCGACGTGCGCATTCAGGCCGAGCAGCGGGTGCCGGATGATGCCCGCGACGATCTCGATCGTCGCCTCGACCGCCCGACCGTCGCCCTGGGCGGTGCAGCGCGCGCCGTCGCAGGTGGCGTCGAGCGAGGTCGTGAAGGCGTCCTTGAGGAGCTGGCGCTGGTCGTCCTGCATCGGCAGGAGGGAGACGAGCTCCTCGACGGTAAAGTGACCGGAGCCGGCGTCGGCGATGGCGCGGGCGTGCGTGACGAAGCCGCGGGCGGCGTCCGGCGGCACGGTCGACGTGTCGATGTCATAGCGCTCTTTGGTCACCGAAGTTTCGGGGTTGCGGCCCGCGCCGCAGGCCGTGAGGGCGAGCGCCAGCGCTGCCGCCCATTCAATCTTAATGCGCATGTCGGGATGCTCCGTGAAACGGGTATGGTGTTATGCTGTCCGCGCGACTCGCAAGCCTTTGGAGATGACCGATGCCGCCGCAAGTCCGGCTCCTTTTGCTCGTCCTCTTCTCCCTCTTTCCCGCGCTCCCCTCAAGCGCCAGCTTTGCGGCGCCGCGGATACTGTGTCTCGGTGA
>JAYVWD010000831.1:0-7735 GCA_043786345.1 Pseudomonadota bacterium | reverse complement strand
CTCCGCCCGCTCGAAGTGCGCCATCGCCAGCTCGGTGTGGCCGCGCCTGAGCGCGGCGAAGCCTTTCGCGGCGAGGTCCCCGGCGCTCTGGTCCCCGCGCTGCGCGCTCACCACGTTGCCGGCGAGCCAAAGATCCCAGGCAGCGGGCCAGGAGCGGCCTTCGGCCTGATGGATGCGCGAGAGCGCGCGGTAGAGGTCCGCGTATAGGAACGCGAGCTTCGACTTGTCGGGATCGAGGCGCATCAGGCGCAGGATCGTCAGGCCCGTCGCGGCGAGGTTTTGGACTTCGCGCGCCGTCAGGCCCCCGAACGCGGCGTGTTGGTCGAGGGCGGCCTGGGCGAAGAGGAGGGTGTGCAGCCGGCCCCGCGGGCTCGGGTCCTTCTCGAGGGTCTCCACGCATTGAAGCGCGAACTCGAGGCGCGCGCGCGGATAGCCCGGGACGTTGCGGCCATCGATCGCCTCGGCCACGGTCTGGCGCTCGAGTACGATCATCGTCTCGCTCCACGGCATGCGCTGCTTCACGGATGTGCTCCTCCCGTGGTGACCTCGCCTCGCATCGGCGGGCCGGGCGCCCGGCTTTACCGGGGCTTCGCCCAAGAAAGACCTGATAACCTTGACGTAGCCCGGGGTTAAGCGGGCCGCGAGGGGGCGCCCCGGTCGCTTCGGAATTGAGCCGCCGCGCGCGCGTGCCGAAGACCTTACCAGAGCCGCGAACGCCACGGGAGTCCCGACGTGAAGTATGTATTCACCCCCACGCCCGAGCTGATCACGGTGGCCTTCGACGGCGCGCTGACCGAGGGCGTCCAGATCGCGCTCCACGACGTCACCAGCCGCCTGCCGTCGCAGCCGGTCCGGATCCGCTTCGACATGGCCGGCATCAGGCAGGTGAACTCGATCGGCATCCGCGAGTGGCTGACCTTCGTGCGCGGGATCGAGAAGAAGCACGCGCTCGTGTTCGCCGAATGCCCCGCGGAGTTCATGGGCTTCGCGCTGATGGTCCCGGGGATCGTCGGGGCGGGCCGCGTCGAGTCTTTTTCCTGCGTGTTTCGCTGCCTGACCTGTCGGACGACGAGCGTGGCGCGGCTGCTCGGCGGCGAAGTCCGCGCCAATGGTCTGGGCGTCCGGAACTGCAACATCTGCGGCAGCGAGCTCGAGTCCGAGGTCAGCGACGGGCCGGACCTCCAGGCGATTTTGAACGCCGCCGGCTGAAGCTCGGCGGCCGTGACGTTCGCGTGCCGGCGTCCGAGCATGCCCCGAAGGAACTATGATCAAGCTGCCCAAGCGCCTCGTCCCGCACGCAATCCTCCTGGCGATCGTCGCGGTCGTCCTGGCGATCGGCATGAGCCCGCTCGGCGACGGCATCCAGGTCAACGCCGATATGCCGCTATTCTACCGGGCCCGCGCCGCCTTCGGCTTGGGACCCGGCCTTGATCCACGGATCAAAATCTTTGCCTTTGACGACCTGACGGTCGCCCGGCTGCGGGACCTGGACCTGGGTCTGGACGATTGGGCGAAGGTGTTTGAGGCGATCGATCGGCGCCATCCGCGGGCGATCCTGATCGATAAGCTGTTCGACAAATTCTATGCCCAGGACGAGGTCGACCGTTTTCGCGAGCGCATGGGCCGACTGACGACGCGTGTCGTCATAATCTCGTTCGTGTCGCCGGACTCGATACCGGGCCGGGGACCGCTCGAGCTCGACGCCCAGGCGTACGACGTCGGCAGAATCACCAGCGGTCGTCCCGCGACGGTCGGGTGGCTCGCGCCGCAAGGCGGCACGCTTTACGGGGCGCCGGCCCGCCTGGTCGATGCCTTTGGCGCGGTCGGTAACGCCGTATACCGCGGCGACGGGCGGGTGCACGCCGTCTACCGCCTCGATGACGGCCGGGTCTTGCCGCATTGGGCGCTCCAGGCGACCGGCGACTTTTCCGTGAAGGAGGGGCGCTTCGAAGTGGCGGGCGTCGCGTTGCCGGTCGATCATCGCGGCCGCTTGCCGGTCAACGTCGACCGGCGCGACGTCTACGCGAAGCGCGCGTTCGGCATGTTGCCCCTCATCACGAAGGCGCGCCAAGGCGGCGAGATCGGCGTCGTCGGGATGGATGATTTTGTCGTCATTTTGCCCGGCATGTTTACCGGCGCGACGGATTGGGTGGTCACGCCGTCCGGCATCATGCAGGGCGGCTATCTGATGGCGGCGATGGTCAACAGCGTCATCCGCGGCGATTGGCTGCGCGAGGCCCCCGGGTTCCCCCTGTTCATCGTCGCGTTCGGCGCGATTGGCGGCCTGTTGGCGCGCAGGCTGCAGCTCCGGTATTTTTGGGCGGCGGTGGGTGCGGCCGCCCTGACCACGGCGACCTTGCTCTTCGCGATTTTTTGCATTGGGAAGGTCTATGTCCCGTGGATCCTCCCGGAGACGGCGCTGATCGCCGGGGCTTTGGGGGTGTTCGCCAATCGCGTCTGGCGGGGACAGATCGAACAAGTCCGCATGCAGAAGGAAATGGAGACCTCGCGCCTCGTTCAAGCCTCGTTCGTCCCGCCGTCCGAGGGCGGCGTCGCGGGCCTCGAGATCGCCAGCATGTACCTGCCGGCCTCGGAGTGCGGGGGCGACCTCTGGGCGCACCAAACGCTCGCGCCCGGCCTCGAATGCTTCATGATCTGCGACGCCACCGGCCACGGCGCCTCCGCGGCCTTGATCGCCGCCATGGCGTTTTCGGGGTTCGTCGGCGCCTGCCAGGACTACTTGGACCGGGCGCCGGCCGAGGTGTCGCCGGGCCAGATATTGGCGCGGCTCAACCGCATCTTCCGTCGGACGTCCGGCCGGATGGCGACGATGACGGCGAGCATCCTAGTCATCGACCTTCGCCGCCACGTCGTGACGATCGCCAATGGTGGGCACAGCCGTCCGTACCTGATTCGGGCGGGTGCCGGGATCGTCCGGCCGCGCGTTCAGGGCTCCGACATCATCGGCCTGAGCGACGAGTATCCGGTGACCGACCACTCGTTCGAGATCGCCGTCGGCGACCGGCTCGTCCTCTTTACGGACGGTCTCCTCGAAAACGTCGCGGCCGATACGCTCAAGCAGCAGGCGGAGTTCATGGATGGCCTCCTGTCGATGAGCGAAGGCGGCGTCGCCGGCCTGCGCCAGCACATTCAGACCGGCTACATGGAGCGGCTCGGCACCGCCGCGTTGCGGGACGACGTCACGGTCGTCGTCATCGGGCTGGTCGTGGCGACCGGAGACCTGTCGGCGCCCGACGCAAGGAGTTCATGAGTACCCGGAATCCGACGCCGGGAGCCCGCCCGGCCACGTTCTCGGGCGATTGACAGGACCTTCATTCCTGCTAGAATCGGCGGTAGCCATCCCCGCGTAGCCGGTTGATTACTCGGAGTTATTCGGTTGCCCATGTCGAATTCCCAGCCTTCGAAAGTCGCCGTGACCTGGGCACCCACCCGTCAAACGGGCAGTTCCCTCGTCTCGGTCCTGGTCGGTATCGCGATCGGCGGCATGGTGCTCTCCATGCTCTTTCAAAGCATCAACGGCGCGATGCAGCGCCTGCAGGTCGTCGTGGATGCCGCGGACCTCCGGGACCTCCGCCTGCATCTGGCGATCTCGACGGATTGTGTCCAGTTGCGAGCGGCGCTTTCGACTTGCCCCGCGGGCGGCTATGTCCCGCTCAAACGCGCCAACGGCGACGTGCTCGTCCAGAAGTACGTTAGTGATCCCCAGGCGACGGTTTTCGGGAAATTCCGGGTCCGCGCCGAATGCGCGAGCAAAACCACCCTGGTCATCCGGGCGGCCGCGAGAAAATCGGGCTCTTACGACTGGGCCAATGCCGACCTGTTTCCGACCCGTCCGCCCGGCGTGAAACGGAAATTGTTTAGTTGTGTCTTTTGAGGTGCCGATGAACTCACGGGGTTCCACCGCCGGGTTCGGGCTGCTCGACGCCATGATCGGCGTCGTGGTAATGACCATCTTTGTCGGTGCCCTGGAGGCTTATGTCTCCAATGTCGTCCAGGTCAATTCCGTGATGGAGGAGCGGCAGGACTATGAGTTGGCCCGCCAGTACATCGAGCACAACTTTGATTGCGACAAGACGTTCAAGAAGCTGGCGGCCGCGAACTGCGGCATTCCGGGGACCTACATCGAGGCTTATGCGAAGGACGGCTCGCTGCTCGCGAAGGCGGATCAAACGGGGCGCTTGCCGCTTCATGCGACAGGGAACGGATTGATGGGCATCAGGGTCAGGTGCGTCGACGCAGACCAGCTGTTCGTCGAGGTCAGGCAATACAGCGGCATCTCGGATACGACCCCGACCAAAAATTACCTGGACTTCTCGGACAAGCCGAATGCCGGGTGGGTCGACCCGTTTCACGGAATTCCGCCGGCGGCGCGGCAGGGCGTCACGCGCCCGCCGCTCGATTTCGAGGCGATCCCAGGGGCGCATGAGGGCATGTCGATCGAGTCAGGCATCGTCGCCGGCCACCCGAAGATGACCGTCAATGACTACTTCAAGGCAACGTCCGGCGTATGGTTCTCGTCCGGGCAGGGGGGCTCTCTCCAGCTGGTGAAAGTGGTCGCGGAAGGCGACCCCGAGCCCGCCGTTTCCGCGTGGTTATCCATCATGTGTGCCAAGAAGCCCAACCACAACCGCCTGTGCAATGGGGGGGACGTGAATCCCGACGGCTCGCTCAACAAATGGCTGATGTCGACCACGAGCGCGGTCAGTACCCGGGATGTCAGCCTGACGATTCACTATCTCGTGCCGGTAAAGGACCTGAGTATCTCGATTGCCGACATCGACGGATGCGAGACCTACGATTTTCTGGCGAAGGACGAGGCGGGTCGCCAATTGTCCATCGTGACCAGCCCCTCGCCCGTCAGAGACTGCGGCTACGGCGCGGGTACCGGCAATAATCGGTTGACCCCCGTGACTGTCAAGGCGAACAATGGCTACATTAGCACCCTGGCGCTACACGGCCAAAAGTCGATCAAAGCCTACGGTTTCGGGTTCGACAATTTTGCCACCGGCATTCCGACCTGTGTCGCTTGGTAGCCGGCACCCGGACCGCTCAACGGCCTCGACTCAAGACGGGATCGCCATGAAATTAACGGTAACGCGCGCTGGTGCCCTGACCTCGGTCAAGTTGAAAGGCAAGGTCGACGAGGCGGCGCGGGACTGGCTGAAAGCCTTGGAAGCCGAACTGACGACGCCGGCGGTCGTCTTGGATTGCCAGGATGTTCTTTACTTCAATTCCGTCGGCGTCAACGCCTGGATCAAGTTTTTTGACGCCGCCGGAAAGACCTGCCGCCTCACCTTCGTCAATTGCTCGTCGATCTTTGCAAGCATGGTCTGCATGACCTCGGCGTTCGTCGGCGGCGGCAAGATCCTGTCTCTGTATCTGCCGTACGAGTGCAGAAGCTGCAGAAAGGTGGGGGACGAACTGGTGCTTGCGACCGAGTATCAAAACGGCGAAGCGCCGGAAAAGAAGTGCCAGAAGTGCGGGCAGATGCGGGCATCGATCCTTGACGTGCCGACGAGCTGCCTCGAATAGCGGCACGGCCCACGACGCAGGAGAGAAGCACATGATGCGCGGCAAGGACATGCTCCGTTCGCTTTTTCAAAAGATGCCGCCGTCCTTGGTCGTGGTCTTCGGCGTTTTCCTGTTGATGCCCCTTAGATCCGTGCTGTTTTTTGATTGGCCCTGGCGTTACGTCGCCGGTAAAGGCGGCGCCGAGGCGGCGTTCTTCTTGTTTTCCAACTGGATCGGCCCGCTCCTCATTTGCGCGGCGCTCTTCAGCAGGAGCTTCGTCCTCGTCCTCTTTTTTGCGGCCGAAGCCGCGGCCATCTCCTCGAACGCCGTGCTCAATCTCGACGGCCAGATGGGCGAGGGCCAGGTTTTAAGGCTATTGCTCCTTGCCCTGATGGTCGGTTTCGGGCTGCTCCTGATCGACCGGGACATGCTTTATCCTTACCTGTCGAATTACAACCGGCGGTGGCGCAAGGCGACGCGTATTCTGGCGAATTTCCCCACCATCATCACCGACAAGAAGACCGCCGCAAAGTCCATGGCGATGCTGCAGGACTGCTCGCTGACCGGTATCGGCCTATTCGTCTATGAATCGCCCGAGAATTGCGCCTTCCTGAGCGATTGCAAGGCCGGTGACACCGTCGTCATCGATCTGGCGAAGGGCGTCGGGACCATCGATGGCGCCCTGATGTGGAAAAACAAGCTCGACCAGGTGCACCAGCTCGGCATCGCCATCACGGACTCCGTGCAGATCTCCCGGCATCTGGCCGAGGCCCCGATGCCGGGCAGCGGCCGCCTGGCGCGCTGGCTGATCGTCCAGTGGGTCAATCCGGTTTTTCGTCGGACGGCTCTGGTCATTTGGGCGCTGAGTGCTTTTGGCTCGCTCGGCATCCCAAGCTGCGGCGGCGAGCTCCAGGCGCCGACGGCCGAGCCGGGTGAGTGAGGGGCTCGAGCGCGAACGCCGACGGCAATCGCCGAGCGCCCGGTCGAGCCGGGTTAGCCGCCTGAGCCCGGCCTATTGCCCAATACAAAAGAGGTGCCGGGGGGTACTGCAAGAATAGGTCGAACTCACACGCCAGGTAGCATCCGTGGCGCCGGTCGCTCCGGTGAGTCCATTGTCCGCGCCGGACGCCGACGTCCATTCGTTGCCGGAACTCCCGCAGGCGAAGCCACCGGTGCCGGACCAAGCCAGACTGGCCAACTGGTTTCCACCGTTTTCGTCGACGTCGATGGACTGCGCCAGGGTTTGCCCGGCGTCGTTGAAGAGCTGCGCCTCCGTACGGGCGATCATGGTCCCGCTCACGAGGCTGGCCGCGGCGTCACTCGGCAAGGCCGCGCGCGCTCGGAGCGTTTGGGTGTTCGTTCCGAGGAGCGCCTTCCAAACGCGGCCCAGCGATGCGGTCTGCGAGCCGGCGGCGGCTGCCGCGGCGCAAATGGAGTCGGCGCCGGCCGTTCCGCCGAGGTTCCCCGTGTAGCTGGCGGCGGTCGCGAAAATGTAGGTGAGCGGGTAGCCGATGCAATAATAGCGGATGGCGCTGCTACAAGCAGCGGCCCCCCCGACGCCGAAACTCCACCAACGGGAATCGATCGCGTTCGAGAAGCCAGTCCAACCGGAGTCGCCCGCCGCATTACTAGTCCAATCATTGCACGCGATGCTGTACGCGCCGGTCCACACGGCGGCGCTGACCGGCACGCCGGTGTAATCGAGCGTTGGAGGCGCATTGAGGGATTGGGCGCCGTCATTGAAAAGCTGCGCCTCGCTCGTGGCGACGAGGGTGCCATCGATCAGCTTGATCATCACGTTTGCGGGTAAGGCGGCACGCGCGCGCATCGTCTGGGTGCTGCTGCCGACCAACTTCCGAAAGTTGACTCCGCGCGCCGGCGAGCCCGCCACGATCTGAGATCCGTCGTAGGCGCAGCTGCCATCGGTCAGGGAAAGCCCGCCGAGGTTGCCGCTCTGGGTCTCATTCGAGATAAACATGTAACGCACCGGCACGGTGCTCGCCGCCGCCTGCGCGTTGGCGGCCGTCGGACTCGCCGTGCGATTCCCCGAGCTATCGACGGCGCACAGGCGATAGCTGTAAAAGCTCCCCGCCGTACCGGCGTCGGTGTAATGGACCGCCGCGCCCGCGGGGAAGCTCGTAAAGGTATGGATCGCCGCGCCGTCGGAGCCGCAGTCGGCGTTCGGAGGCGTCGCCCCGGCGAT
>JAYVWD010000830.1:0-2378 GCA_043786345.1 Pseudomonadota bacterium | reverse complement strand
ATCCGCCGTTTTGTCGCGCCCGCGCGAAATCCAGTGTCGGCACGGGCCTGATTCGGCCATATTGAATCCCCTTCGCAGGGGCCGCCGCGCCCCCCACTGACTGGGGCTTAAAGAGTGATAAAAGCTGGTGAATCTGGCGAGTTTCCGATCGTGATCTTCGCCGACGGCGCCTGCTCCGGAAACCCCGGCCCCGGCGGCTTCGGCACCGTGGTGGTCACGCCGGACGGGAACGTCCAGGAGCTCGGCGGCCACTTCGACCCCACGACCAACAACAAGATGGAGCTGATGGGCACCATCGCCGGGCTCGAGGCGGTCAAGACCGTCCCGGGCCTCGTCTGGATGTTTACGGACTCCACCTACGTGATCCGCGGCATCACGCAGTGGATCTTCGCCTGGCGCCAGCGCGGGTGGAAGACGGCCGAGGGCACCGACGTCACCAACAAGGACCTGTGGGAGCGCCTCTTTTTCGCGGTGATGGGGCGCAAAACCCTCGGCAAGATCGAGTGGAAATACGTCCGCGGGCACACCGGCGTCCCGGGCAACGAGCGCGTCGACGTGATCGCCGTCGCCTTCTCGAAAAAGCAGAACGCCCGCCTCTATAAAGGCCCGCTTCGCGAGTACGGCGTCGCGATCATGGACGTCCCGGAAGACGGCGGGCTCCCGGAGATGAAGCCGAAGCCGGAGAAAAAGGCCGGCGCCTACTCGTATCTGAGCCTGGTGGACGGCGCCGTCAAGCGCCACAAGACCTGGGCCGAGTGCGAGCTGCGCGTCAAGGGGCGGTCGGGCGCGCGGTTCAAGAAGGCGCTGTCGGCGGACGACGAGGCGAAGATCCTGTCGTCCTGGGGCGTCAGCCTTTGACGGCGCGCCAGGCGTCGGCCACGCCCGAGAGCATGAACTGCACGGCGACGGCCGTGAGCACGATCCCCATCAGCCGCGACAGCAGGTTGAGGCCCATCTTCCCCATGAGCCGCAGCAGCCGCGGCGAAAAGCGCAGGATCACGTAGGTGGCCGCGAGGCAGGCCGTGATGGCGAGCAGCAGCTCCGCGAGGCGCAGGGCCGAGCCCGCCCCGGTCGAGTAGAGGATCACGGTCGAGATCGCGCCCGGTCCGGCGAGCAGCGGGGTCGCGAGGGGGAAGACCGAGATGTCGTCCTTCTCCAGGCACTCCGACTCCTCGGCGCTCGAGACCTTGTCGCGGCTCGTGTTGAGCTGCCCGACGCCCATCACCAGCAGCAGGATGCCGCCGGCGATCCGGAACGCCGGGAGCGTGATGCCGAAGAGCTCGAAGAACTTCATGCCGGTGACGGCGAAGGCGATCAGCAGCCCCAAGGCGATCAAGGTCGACTTCCGGCGGATGTGCTGCTGATCGGCCGGGGTGAACCGCTCGCTCAGGGACAGGTAGACCGGGACCATCGCGAAGGGGTCGACGATGAAGAAAAGAGTGACGAAGGCGCCTGTGAAATAGGCCCATTCCGTCTGCAGGAAGCTCAGGGTCATGGGGGACTCCGCGGGACCGTGCCGGACGCGCCGCGCGCCCGATCCAATCATACCTCAAGTCCCCGCAACTTCTGACCGATCTGCTCTCCGAAGGAGCCCTGACCCGATGCTCGAGCGCCCTGCGATCATGAGTTTCCTGGCCGGATGCCTCGCGACGGCCGTCGTCGCGGGCGGCGCGCGCGCCCTGCGCGCCAGGCTCCCCCTGCGCTCGTTCGGCCATTATGCCTACCCGGTCGCCGATCCCGGCACGCTGCTCGAGCTCGACCCCGTGACCCAGGTCCGCCTCCGGCGGCCGGCGGCGCAGGCGTTCCTCCGGATGCAGCGCGACGCGCGCCGGGACGACGTGCTGCTCATCCCGGTCTCCGGCTTCCGGACCCTCGACAAGCAGGGGGCGCTCTTCTTCGACGGGGCCGCGGACAAGCGGCAGGCGCTCGCCGCGCGCGCCTTGGTGTGCGCGCCTCCCGGCTTCTCGGAGCACCACACCGGGTACTCGCTCGACGTGGGCGACGGCGAGCACCGGGAGAGCCAGCTCGAGATCACCTTCAAGGACACGCGCGCTTTTGCATGGCTTACGGAGAACGCGGCGCGCTATCATTTCGAGATGTCGTTTCCGGAAGGTAACGCCCAGGGAGTCGCCTACGAGCCGTGGCATTGGCGGTTCGTCGGCAATCTGGCCGCGTTCAAGACGTTCTTTCCCGCGCGCCTCGAGGTGCCCTGAGTGTCCGACCCCTGCCTGGTCCCGTCGTCCGTCGGCCGCGCCCTGTTGGCCGTCCTCGCGCTTTCGGGCCTTTTTGCGCCCAAGGTGACGGCGGCGACCGTCAAAAAGGTGAACAAGGACAAGACCAGGGTCCTCATCAGCCTGAACAAAGCCGAGATGGCCGCG
>JAYVWD010000829.1:0-24010 GCA_043786345.1 Pseudomonadota bacterium | reverse complement strand
TATTTGGGCTCGGACGAATACTTCCGCAAGCAGTTCCTGTCGCCGATGGCGCAGACGGAGGATCCGGAGCTCACGCTGCTCCTGCAGAAGCTGATCCATCCGTTCAAGATGCGGCGCACCAAGGAGCAGGTCCTCAAGGATCTCCCGGCGAAGGTCGAGGACCTCCGGCACTGCGCGCTGTCCGACGAGCAGGTGCGGCATTACCGCGAGATCGTCGCGCTCAAGGCGACGCCGCTGCTGCGGCAGCTCAAGGACGAGGGCTCGCCGATCCCTTTCCTGCACGTGTTCGCGACGCTGACGATGCTCAAGCAGGTGTGCGACCACCCGGCGCTGCTCGGCGAGTGGAAGGACTGGCGGAAGTCGGAGAGCGGCAAGTTCGAGCTGCTCAAAGAGCTCCTGCGCGAGGCTTTCGACTCGGACCACAAGGTCGTCATCTTCAGCCAGTATGTAGGTATGATCTCCATCATCGGCCAGTACCTGACCGAGGCGGGCGTGAAGTTCGTCACCCTGACGGGGCAGACGCGCAACCGCGGCGAGGTCATCAAACAATTCCAGACCGACACGGAAACCAAGGTCTTCCTCGGGTCCCTGCTCGCCGGCGGCATCGGCATCGACCTGACCGCGGCCTCGGTGGTCATCCACTACGACCGCTGGTGGAATGCGTCGAAGGAAAACCAGGCGACGGACCGCGTGCACCGCATCGGGCAGAACAAGAACGTACAGGTCATGAAGCTCGTGACGCGCGGGACGCTCGAGGAGAAGATCGATCGGATGATCAAGAGCAAACAGGCGCTCTTCGAGAAGTTCCTCGATAAGGACGAAGAGATCTTCAAGACCTTGTCGCGGCAGGAGCTGATCGACCTGCTGCAGTGAGCGTCCGCGGATTTGCACCGGCTTTGCACGACAATTTCACGGGCGCGCGGCGGCTGCCCGGGGTTACGATCAGAGGGAAAGGAGAGCCCACCCATGCATAAATTCGTCATCGAAGGCGGCCGCCCCCTGAACGGCGCGGTTCGCCCGTCCGGAAACAAGAACGAGGCCCTGCCGGCGCTGTTCGCCTGCCTCCTCACCGACAAGCCGGTCGTCCTGAAGCGCATGCCGCGGATCGTGGACGTCCTCACGGTCTGCGAGATCCTCCAGGGGATCGGCGTGCAGACCGAGTGGACCGGGCCGGACACCTTGGTGCTGGACGCGAAGAACGCCAACAGCTGGAAGCCGTCGCCCAAGCTCTGCGCGCAGGTGCGGGCGGGAATCATGCTCCTGGGTCCCCTGCTGTCGCGCTTCGGGAAGGTCGAGCTCTCGCCCCCCGGCGGCGACGTCATCGGCGCCCGGCGCATCGACACGCACTGGGAAGGGATCGAGGCCCTCGGCGGCAAGCTCGACCTCCAGGGCGTGATCACCGGCGAGATCGCGAAGATCGTCGGCACCGATATTTACATGGACGAGCCCTCGGTGACCGCGACCGAGAACCTCGTCATGCTCGCGGCGCGCTGCGAAGGCACGACCGTCCTGCACAACGCCGCCTGCGAACCGCACGTGGCCGGCCTCTGCCGGTTGCTCAATGCGATGGGTGCGCAAATATCGGGCATCGGTTCGAACCGGATCGTGATCAAGGGCGTGTCGAATCTTCACGGCGCCGAGCACACGATCGGGCCGGATTTCATGGAGGTCGGGAGCTTTCTCTGCCTCGGAGCCATGGGCAAGGGCAAGGTCACGATCGAAGGGATCGATGCCGAGGACATGCGGTTCCCGCTCAAGATCCTGAGCCGCATCGGAATCCAGCCGGTCATCGACGGTACCCAAGCGGCGATCGACGGGACGAAACCGCTCGTCATGCGGAAAGACATCGGCGGACGGATCGGAACGATCTACAGCGGTCCCTGGCCCGCCTACCCGACGGATCTGATGTCGGTCGCCATCGTCGCGGCGACGCAGGCGTCGGGGACGGTGATCTTCTTCGAGAAGATGTTCGAGGGGCGGATGTTCTTCACGGACAAGTTGATGTCCATGGGCGCGAACATCGTTTTATGCGATCCGCACCGGGTGGTGGTTACCGGGCCGTCACCGCTCTACGCGACGTCGATGTCGTCGCCGGACGTGCGGGCCGGGATGGCGCTGCTGATGGCGGCGACCGTGGCGCAGGGGAAGAGCGAGATCCACAACATCATCCAGATCGAGCGCGGGTACGAAGGGATCGACAAGAAGCTCGAGAAGCTGGGAGCGGCGATCAAGCGCGTGCTGGTCTGAGGTCCGAACTACGACTGAGGATCATATAATAAGGTATGATCGAGGGCCCCAGCGTGGCCTCAGTTATTTCAAAGGGTTACGGACTAGCTGAGAGGACTTTCAGAGAGTCGCGGAGGCGGAATCGGACCATCTCGCGGCCGACGATCTGGATGGATTCCACCAAGGGCGGCGAGTCCTTACGACCGGTCACGAGCAGCCGGATGGTCATAAAATAGTCTTTGGGCTTCCAGCCGATCCTGGACTTGTGGGCGTCGAGGGCGTTCTTCAGGTTTTCGACCGTCCAGTCGTAGACCTCGTCGAGGACCTCGACGAGCTCGGTCACCATTACCGCGACCTCCGGGCCGGTCTTGCCCTGGGGGACCAGGGGAACCCCGTCATAATTGAGCGCCCCGTTGAAGAAGAAGGCGTTGTTGTCGACGAACTGCTCGAAGCGCTCCATGCGCTCCACGACCATGGGGCGCAGGGCTTTCAGGAGCTCTGGCCGGAACATGTATTCGCGCACGTAGCTGACGAAGCGGTCCTCGTCGAGCTTCTGGAGGTACTGGTTATTGAGCCAGTTGAGCTTCACGGTGTCGAAGATGGGGCCGCCCAGGTGGATCTGTTTGAGCTCGAACTTCTCCATCATCTGGTGGACGTTGAAGATCTCGTTGCTGTCGCTGTAGCTCCAGCCCATAAGGCCGAGGAAGTTGAGCATGGTTTCGGGCAGGATGCCGGCGCGTTCATAATAAGCAAGTGAAGTCGGGTTCTTGCGCTTGGAGATCTTGCTCTTGTCGGCGTTGCGGAGGAGCGGAAGGTGGCAGAAAACGGGCATGTCCCAGCCGAAGGCCGCGTATAGGACCACGTGCTTCGGGGTGGAGGATACCCACTCCTCGGCGCGGATGACGTGGCTGATCTTCATCAAATGATCGTCGACGACGTTGGCCAGGTGATAGGTCGGGTAACCGTCGCTTTTTAGCAGGACCTGGTCGTCGATACGGCCGTTCTCGAACTCGATCTTGCCCCGGAGGGCGTCGTTGACGACCGTGATGCCATCGGTCGGCATCTTGAGGCGGACGACGTGGGGAAGTTTGAGGTCGAGATGGGCTTTGACCTCGGCGGCGCCGAGCTTGCGGCAGTGCCGGTCGTAGCCGAGGTTGTGCTGGCCCGACTCCTTCTGCTGTTTGCGCATCTCACCCAGGCGATCGGGGGTGCAGAAGCACCGGTAGGCGTGCCCGGAGTCGAGCAGTACTTGCGCATATTTTTGATGGATATCGCGGCGTTCCGACTGGCGGTAAGGGCCATAATCGCCGCCGAGGTCGGGGCCTTCGTCCCAGTTGAGGCCGAGCCAGCGGAGCGAGTGCATGATCATCTGCTCGCTCGAGGAGCGCGAGCGGACCTGGTCGGTGTCCTCGATGCGGAGGATCAGGTCGCCCTTGTGCTTCTTGGCGAGCACATAATTGAAGAGGGCAACGTAGGCCGTGCCCACGTGCGGATCGCCCGTCGGCGACGGGGCCAGCCTCACTCTCACACGGTCGAATGCCATTGCGGTCTCCTGGAGCGGTCTTCGAGCGAATGTTACTTAGGTTTCGCTGGATTTCAACGGGGATCTCGGTATAACGGGCCCTTCGGCCCTACCCACAAGCGCGAGGTGTTGAAAGAGTGACGGACCCCAGAGACCATGACGACGGGGGCGCCGAGGCGCCTGTGCAGCTCAGCAGCATCTTCCTGCACGACATCACCAAGATCGACTGCGCCGTCTTCGACCCGTCGAAAGGGGTCGTGGGGCAGACCTGGAAGGTGGACGTCACCATCATCGGGCCGCTCGGCGAAAACGGGTTCGTAATCGACTTCGGACTCGTGAAGAAGATGGTGCGCCAGACGCTCAAGTCGTCCCTCGACCACGCGCTGATCATCCCCATCAACTCGCAGGCCGTGCAGTTCAAGGGGATGGACCGCGGCGAGCGCTGGCACATGCGCGCGCGGGCGACGAAGGGCGGCGCCGATCAGGACTGGGAATACATGGGGCCGGCCGGGGCGATCTTCCCGCTCCGCAGCGTCGCGCTGAACCGGCAGACGATCGAGCAGGAATTCACGCGGCAGCTGCGGCATCGCCTGCCCCAGGAGCTGGTCCAGGTCACGGTGCAGCTCCGCGAGGAGGACGTCGTCGCGACCGAGGCCGTGTTCCGGTACTCGCACGGAATCGCCAAGCATGCGGGGATGTGCCAGCGCCTGTTCCATGGGCACAAGAGCCGCATCCAGATCCACGTCGGCGACGAGCGGCGGCCCGACCTCGAGCACTATATCGCCCGCGACGTCCTCGGGGGGAACGTGCACATCGCCACGCCCTCGCAGTTCATTCAGGGGGCGATCGAGCCCGGAACGCGCGGGAAAACCCGGGATTCCGTGGTCTTGGGGTATGAAGGCTCGCTCGGCTTCTACGAGGCGACGCTGCCCGCGGACCGCATCTTCTGCGTCGAGACCGAGACGAGCATCGAGTGCATCACGCACGAGCTCGCGAGGCTCGTCAAGCGCGAGGAGAACACCGCCGAGCGCGTCCGCGTGATGTGCTACGAAGGGTCCGACAAGGGCGCCAGCGCGGAGGTCTGAGCCACCGCCCAGGCGTCGAGGATCGCGAGCCAGTTCGCGCGGATCTGCGGGGCCATCTCGCTCAGGAACGATTCGGGGTGGAACTGCACCCCATAGGCGGGCGCCGCGGCCGGCGGCTCGTGCGCGAGCCCCTGGACCTCGCCGTTGTCGCTGGTGGCGACGACCGCCCAGCCGTCGGGGATGGTCCGGGGGTCGACGGTCAGCGAGTTGTAGACGGCCGCGCGGAAGCCGGAGCGGATGCCGACGAACAGGCGCGAGGCCGGAGGCTGCAGCGTGATCACGCGCGTCGTGCCGTGGAACGGAGCGCGCGCGCGGACGACGGCGGCGCCGGCGTGCGCGGCGAGGAGCTGGTGGCCGAGGCAAATCCCGAGAATAGGGACGGTTCCGTGCAGCTTTTTAAGGAGCGCCAAGGACTGGGGGGCGTTCTCGGGGCGCTTGGGGCCCGGCGACAGGACGAGGGGAACCGGGTGGGCGGCCACGCGGCGCATGGCCTCGGCGTCGTCAAAGGGTATCAGCGACACGGAAACCCGGCCGTCGCCGGGGTCGAGCCAACCTAGGACGTTGCGGGTGAAGCTGTCATAATGATCGATGAGGACTAGGGTATGGCGCATATCAGAAGAGACTCATAGCAATGGGCCGCGCATTTCACAATCTCCTGGCGTGGACGACGGGGCTCGGGCTCGGTCTCACGCTGTCGGCACGCCCCGGCCTCGCCGTGGACCAGGATGGCGACTGGCTGCGCTTCGTCGGCTCGCTCAACCGGCCGAGCCTGGTGGAGCCCGCCGGAGCCCACGGGACCATCGGGACGACCATGGGACTCGGCGCCGCGACCGTGGCGACCCCAGAGGGCGCGGCACCCGTCGCGAGCCGGGCGATGAACGCCGCCCCGGCGAGCGGCGGGGACCAGCGGGTTCCGATGGCCTGGCTCGTCAAAGGGACGCCATGGCCGGTAGACTTCGGCCTCTCCGTCGGCGCGGCGCCGGACGCGAGCTTCACGCTGGCGGCGGGGCATGCGCAGGTCACGGTCTTCGAGGGGCTCGGCCTGCCGGCGGTGAGCGTCCGGGGCGGGTATGGACGGGTCTTCGGGCTCGCGCGGACCCGGATGGCGACGGTCTCCGGGGACGCCGTCATGAGCTTCGGATTCTTAAGATATTTCGGCATTTACGGCGCCGTCGGGATGGCGCGCAGCCAGGGCGTCTACGATGGCGCGGCCGGGAGCGCCGACCGGGCGGAGACCTGGACGGAAGCGCGCCGGGCGATCGGGCTCAAGGTGATGGTGCTGCCGCCCTTCGTGAGCGTGACCGCCGAAGCCAGCTTCGACGGGGGTCAGGTGCGCGGCGCCGCGGCCAAGCTCGGCGTCGGGATTTAACCGGGGCAAAAGAAGAGGGCCGCTGGCGCGGCCCTTGGAGGCTTGATCGGTCCGAGCCTTACATGGACTGGCGGTAGATGCGCGTGCTGCCGTCGCAGGCGGCCGGCTTGGGAACGGTAGCGAGGTCGGTGAAGTTGTCGCCGGACTCGTCGCCGTCGACCTTGAACTTGATGGACGAGAGGTCGAAGTTGATTTTGACGTCGCGATCGACGTTCTGGCTGTCGGCGGGGCCTTTGGTGACGTCCGGGTCCTTGATCTTGACCGCGCCGGTGCCGGTGAAGATCGGGACGAGCGTCAGCTTGCGGCCGTCGATGCCGACCGTGACCTGCTCGGACTTATTGTTGTTCGGAGTGTCAGTGGGGAGGGCGCCGGCGCCGCCGGTGAGCGAGGCCTTGGCGAGGTCGATATCGACCTGGGAGATGTCGCGGTTGAAGATGTAGGTGATCGAGCCGTCGGGGCTATAGTCGTTGAACTGCTGGCTGCAGGACATGACGGTGATCGCCGTGTCGATATTGCTCAGGACGAGGGTCATCTCGAAATTGTTCTTCGCGCCGGGCTTGTCGCCGGCGACCGGGCCGTCGATGCCGAAGGTGAAGGCATCGCGCTTGGCGGTGCCGAGGTCGAGGCCATTGGGCGGGCTAACGCTGATCTCGTAACGGACGCCGAGGCTCAGGCTTTCCGGGGGGAAGACGGCGTCGCCCTTCGCGTCGGTCGGGACGCGGGTGGGGAGAATCCGGGTGTCGGCGCTACTCGCGAAGGCGCCCTTGAAGGCGAAGTGCTCGCTCGCGGCGACCGGCTCGAGATCGACCGTCGCGCCATCGACGCCGGCGCCATTGTAGACGACGTGCACGGTCAGGCCGCGCTTGGTGTCGCCGACCGGGAAGAGCGGGATGTTCGTGATTTTGATGGGGTCCGGGATCTTGACCTCGGCGGTCACGGCCTGGTTCCCGCTCACGAGGACGGCGCGGGTGGAGGTGATTTTGGTCGAAGATTCGAAGGGCAGGTAGCCTTTGATCGCCGCGAAGACCGGGTAGGTTTCTTCGACCGGGATGTCGCAGATGTAGTATTCGCCCTTGAGCGTTTCGTCCGTGTAGAACGACGCTTTGACCTTTTTGCCGTGGATGAGGACGAAGACGCTGTCTTCCAGGCCCTTCAAATCCATGCGCTGGCCGGTGAAGCCGTCGACGATCAGACCTTGAAGGCAGCCGAAGCCGTCCTTCGCGCCCGCCGCGCTGGGCACGGCGGGAACGGCGGCAGCGGGAGCGGCGGTGGTCGATGCGGCTGGCGTCCCCGGGGTCACGGTCGCCGTCGAGCCGCTACCGGAGCCGGCGGTCGTCGCCTTGGCGGCGGCGGCGGCGGGCTTGCTGGTGCTGGTCGATTTCTTGAACGGGCCAAAACAGCCCTGCGTCACGAGCATCGCGGCCGCGACCGTCGAGAGTTTGAGGACCCATTGCGCTTTCATCGAAAATACCCCCCAGCTATTCCATGCCGGTTTACAGAGACTATTGGCGAAGACTCAAAAGGGAACTCGGAAGGGCGCCGGGAAAGCTTTAGGGGGAACTGGCCTTAGGGTAAAAATTTGCCTGCAGTCACGGGCTTGTAGGCGGGATACCAGAGCTCCATTCCGCGCGCCCCGCTCTCGCCTTTGAGCAGATGGGCGGGGGTCGCCCAATTGTCGTGGCTGACGACGGCGCGGAGGAGGAAGTCGAGGAGCGTCAGATGCCGGCGCAGGGTGCGCTGGATCCGGTGCGGGAGCAGCGGGTTGAAGATGCCGAGGGGGCTGAACATCTGGCGGGGGTTCTTCTTCACCCAGAGCCAGGAGCCCATTTCCAAAGTAACCGGGAGGAAGACCCCGTCCGTCCCGCGTGCGGCGCGGTCGAGCACGAGCTTGTCCCACAGGTCGCCGTGCGTCACGTACTGAAGCGACTGGGGCTCCATGTGGTAAGGATGATTGGGAAGGCTCCGCATCAGGCGCTGGCGCAACGCGTACATCAGGTCGATGCGCTCATAGGGGCGGAACGAGTAAGCGTAGGGAAACCACAGGCGGTCCATCAGCCCGAAGCCCGAGTGGAGGTCGATCGCGACGCTGAAGCGCGAGGCGAAGAGCTCGCGCTCGACGAACGACGACAGCGCTCGCGCCTCGGGCTCCATCGGCGCGCCGGCGGGGCCGCGATACCACGGAAGTCGCGGCGATAGCCGGTGCCCGCAGACCAGTTTAACGTTGGGTTTGACCTCGGCGTCGAGCGGCGCGTTGCGCATGAGGTCGACCCCGAGCGGGTTGCTACGGCTCCGCGCGAAGGTGCCGCCCGGATTCACCAGCGGATAAAAGAGGAGGCGGCAGCGCTCGAGCAAGTGCTGGAGGCCCTTGTCCCACTGGACGAGCTCGAGGACGGTGCGCAGATAGCCAATCGTGATCTGCGTCCCGATGCGCTCGAGGCCGTGCACCCCGCCCACGATGGCGAGCGTCGGCAAGGTCGGGTCCTTGGCGCCGAACGCGAAGGAATGCACCGGCAGCGTCAGGCCCTCGTGGAGGATCTCCGCCTCGACCGTCACCTCGGCGACGCCGCGCGCGAGCTCGCACAGCTCTTCGAGCTCGATCAGCTCGGGCAGACGCTTGCGCAGCGCCGCGGCGCGTTGCTCGGGAGACGGCCGTGCGTGCCCCGAGGCAGCGACACGAGTGGTTAGGGATGCGGTCATCGGCTCAGGCGGTGAAATACGCTGCCGAAATGAGGCCTTTGGCGGTCGTCGCAAGGCGTTTCCGGCAGCGGTGCTCGCGGAAGGGAACGGCGCCGAGTACCTCGACCTTGGCCTTGATGCCGCGCGTGCGCATCAGACCGAGGAAGTGCGGCATGAACGTCATGTCCCCATACCACGCCACTTTGTCTGCATTGTCGCTCCCGAAGGCCTCGCCGTCCACCGCCTCGTACTTGAGGCAGAGGGCGGTGACTTGGCATTTGTGGCTGCGTACCGCCGATTCTAGCAGACTCTTCTTGAAGTCCAAAAAATGTGTTCCGTCGGAGGTCGTTCCCTCCGGGAAGACCACGACGTCGAAGCCGCGGTTGAGGAGGCTCGTCATCGCGTCGATGTCGCGGAGGACCGACGCCTTGCGACGGCGCTCGACGAAGAGGCAGCCGGCGAACCGGGTGATCAGGCCCAGGCCCGGCGTCTCGGCCACCTCGACCGAGGTGACGAAAATGGCCGGAAAAAAGGCGCCGATGAGGGCCACGTCCAGGTACGAGATGTGGTTGGCGACGAGGAGCCGCCCCTGGCCGCCCCGGCGCGCTCCGAGCTGGTCGTTCACCAGGGTCACGTCGACGGCGAACGCCCGCAGCAGGCAACGGCACATCCACGAGACGGCCGCCACCAGGCGGCGGAGGCGCGCGTCACGCCCGCCCGGGCTCAGGCGGACGACCGCGCAACGGGCGAGGAACGCGGCGAGGACCGCGAGGAGGCCCAGGCCCTTGGCCAGAAAGCTCAGCCTTGCATGAACCGCTTCCCAAACGCGGGCGCCAGCTTGCCCATGTCCAGGATGGTCAGCCAATCCGCGCAGCGGAAGTCGCGGTCGATCACCGGTTGCGAGCATACCTTCGCCCCTGCCTTGATATAGGTCTTGAACAGCGACGGCACGAGCTGCACCACGTCGATCCCGTCGAGGGTTTCGGCGCGGCGCGCGGCGGCCAGATGGCCTTCGAAGCCGGCGATGCGGTAGTCGGCGGTCGGCTCGGCGTCGACTTCGCGGGAGATCAGCGCGTTCGCCTCGAAGTAGCAGGTGATCTTCGCGATGGCGGCCGGGCTCGTCGTGTTGATGCTCGAAAGGCCGAAGAGGACGTCGGCTTTGGCGGCCTTGGCGTACGCGGCGATGCCCTTCCAGAGCAGCGCGATGACGATGCCGTTGCGGTAATCCTTGTGGATGCAGGCGCGGCTCAGCTCGACCTTGGCGCCCGGGAGGGCGAGGATCCGGTCGATGCCGAACTCGCCCGCGGAGTAGAACTTGTGCGAGGCGAAGCTCGGAATCATGCGGTAGCAGCCGGCGAGGCGGCCGGTCTTTTCATCGAAGATCGCGAGGTGGTCGGCGAGCTGGTCGAATTCGTCCTTGTCGCTGCGCAGGCTGATCCACTTGCCGGCGAACTCGAAGTGGAAGACGTTGCGGCGAAGGGCGAGGACCTGCTTCAGCTCGGCTACCGTGTCGATCGTCTTGACGCGGTAGTCGCGGACGGTGAAATCGACTTTGACCTTCTGACTGAATCGCGGCTGACGTACCGGCACGAACGCAAAATAGTTTTGGCGGAGCAAGGCCGAAAGCATGCGGCACCTCGTTCGTAGAGTCCATTTGGGAGGGTCTCGATCTTGACTCCCAGGCTAAATCAGGAGTTTGAAGGGTTGATAAACGCGGCATAAAACTTCCGGATCGCTGGCCAAGGCGGCGGCGCGAGGGAACCCGGAGACATCGCAGGTAAGATTCCCTGAGATCGGGGCGCCAGTGTGACTTATTGAAATCGTTAGCGAAAAGACGTATTCCTCGGGTGTCCCCATCACGAATCCCAACACAAATTCTGGAGGATCGATCGATGAAACTCGTTACCCTTTTGTTTGCCGCAGCGGCGCTCTTCGGCGCCGCCGGCATAGCCCACGCCCAGTTCGACGAGCGCTGGCCGGCCCCAAACGACGGAAACCTCGTCTACGCCGCCCAAGACGTCCAGCAGGAGGCGGACGTCCTCACCCAGGTTCTGCGCCGGGAGAACGCGGACTACCGCCTGGTCTATAACTCCGGCCTCGTCCTGGACGCCGCGATCCGCCTCGTCGAGGCGCTCGAGAGCTCGTCCGCCGACGCGTTCTATACGGCGCAGGAAGTCCTCGACGCGCACCGCACGCTCCACGACCAGTGGACCTACGCGCGCGTGCAGCCCTCCTACTATGCGCAGGAGCAGCTTCGCCAGCTCGACCGCGCGGTCTGGGAGCTGGACCGGGCGCTGCCCTTCGCCGGCGGTATCGGCACCGACGACGGGCGCAACCCGGGTCACGGCGGCGGAAACCCCGGCCAAGGCGGCGGCGTCGTGATCATCGACCCGCGTCCCTGAGTCACTGACGAGGCGCGGATCCCAGCGCGCGGACCCTCAAAGGTCCGCGCCGAGCCCGGCCTGAAGGAAGGTGTCCTTCGAGCCGTCGATGTTGAACGCGCCATAGCCATAGAACCCCGGGCTGCCGGCCATGAGCCCGATCCCGCCATACCCGGCGCCGGTGCCGGCGCCGATGCCGGAGTGCTCGCCGGCCGAGGCGCCGATGCCGATGCCGATGCCGGCTTGAAGGTACGGGCGGAGCTTCCCTCCGGTCAGGAAGTACTTGCCGTTGAGGCCGCCGGCGACGGTGACGTGGGTCGTCTCCTTGCCGTCCGCGCCGGACGTGTCGTCTTTTTTCTTCGCGGTGGACGAGTTCACGTCGATCCAGCCGATCCCGGCCTCGAAACCGAAGTCCTGGCCGAACCAAAGGAGGTTCAGGCCGAAGGTCGACACGACGGGGTTGTGGTAGCCGATGTTCCAGGTCCAATCGCCGGCCACGGCGGCGGGCGCCGCGACGACGAGGCCGAGGAGCGCGAGGCCGAGGCGTTTCACGGGGCGTCCCCCCCATTCAAGTCACGCAACCGCATCGGGCACGGCCTCCGGAATTCCTTGGTCGCCCCGCCCGAAATAGAGCGCGAGCGGGACGGCGAGCAGGGCCCAGACGCCGCAGGCGCCGAGGGCGATGACGGCGTAGGAGGTTTCGAGGAACACGAAGCCGGCCTGCTGCATCGCGGTGATGCAGCCGGCGGTCACGCCTTTGCTGACGCGGTATCCGAAGACGTCGATGACCTCTTTGGCCCGGTACCGGGCGTCGAACGGCAGCGGGATGTAGAGGGCCTCCTTCGAGGCGCGGAATACCGAGTAGTCCACCACTTTGAAGAGCATGTAGGCGAGCGAAACCGACTGCATGCTCGGCTCGCGCAGAAAGACCGAGAGCGCTGCGACGTGGAGGATCGGGATGACGATGTTGACCACGCCGGGGGTGACGAAGTTCATGACGACGGGCGCCACGACGAACTGCAGCGCCGCCGCCAAAGCGTTAAGCCAGGCGTAGAAGCCGTAAGAGTAGGCGGTCTGCTCGTCGGCGATCGGGAACGTGTCGTTCAGCACGCCTTGCCACGCGAGCGTCAGCGCGCCGGCCACCACCTGGGTCGCGATGATGATCGCGAGGAGCAGCATCAGCACCGGGAACTTGTTGAACTCGCCGAGCCCGAGGTGCCCGCCCTTTTTCTTACCGAGGCCGGGAGAGTCGACCGGCTCGCCGAATTTGCGGTACGCCAGGTCGCTGAAGAGCGCCGCCGGCAGGGTCGCCAGTGCGGCGATGTAGACCATGTTGGCCGTGCCGAGGTCCTTGGTGAAGTGCGCGCCGAGGGCGCCCGCCGCGACGGCGCCGAGGGACGCGATCCCGCAGATCGGGCCGTTAAACTTCTTCGCCTCGCCGCTCGTCAGTGTGCTGTTGATGAAGGACCAGTACTGCTCGATGATGATCACGACGTAGGCGTTGCGGAAGAGCCAGAGGAGGGCGATGCCCTCTTTGAACCCGCGGTCGGCCGCGAGCTGCGCGAGCGCGATCACGCCGGCCGAGCCGAGCGTGGTGATGAGCAAGGTCCGCCGGGGGCCGAGCCAGGACAGGAGCCGCGCATACACGTAAACGACGGCGGCGACGGACAGCGGGATGATCGCCATCACCACGGCCAAGTTTTCCTTGCCGTAGGCGTGCATATAGAGCGTGTTCGTCGGGCTCCGCAGAAACTCGTAGCCGCCGAGGATGAATGCGGCGGCGAAGGCGATCAGGAAGACGGCGAAGACCGGGCTCCCGCGGCGCAGGATCGATGCGTCAGGGGCCATTGCCTCTCTCCTCGGTGAGCAGCCCCCGCACGGCGGCCGCCAGGTGCGTCAGAAGCCCGGGTTGGAAAATCAGGATTCCGACGACGCCCAAGCCGATGGCGACGACGCCGAAGCGCAGCGGCGACCAGAGGCCGACGGGCTTGGCCTTGATGCCTTGCATGACCATGCTGAGGTTGATCGTCCGCTGCGAGGAGCGCATGGGCTCCGGATGCGCGGGCAGCTTCGCGAGGGCGGCCTCGGCGCCGACGACGCCCGGGCACTCGCGCTCGATGCGCGCGATGCCGTCGACGAAGGTCCGCTCGATGAGGGTGGAGCCGATGCCCATCACCTGGGCGATCTCGTCCCAGTCGAAGCCGCCGCGCGCCCGGAGCAGCACGACCTCGCGCTCGCGGCCGGGAAGGCCGCGCAGGCTCTTGTCGAGGGGGCGGTAGAAGCTGCGCTCGCGCTGCACCTTATCGGTCGGCTGGTCGACGTCGGAGCCGCCCTCGAGCGCGGCGTTCACCAGCCGGGGCGTCTCGGCGTTCCACACGTCCGTCGTGAAGCGGCGCGCCGTCGAGAAAAGCATGAGGCGCAGGTCGATGTACGAGCCGGTCGCGTCGAGCGCGTCCTCGTTGAGGCTCTGGAAGACTTCGTCGACGGTCTCGGTCGACTTGCTCACTTGCCCGGTCATGCGCAGCAGGAAGTCGAAGAGCTCCGGGCGCTCGGCCTCCAGGATTTCCGGGAGGGCGCGGCCGTCGCCGCTCTTGACGCGGCGGTACAGCTTTTCCTTGGCGGGTTGGGCTTGCTTCATGCGACCCTCCTGGCGAGCAGCCCGTAGAGCAGGAGCCCGGCGAGCCCCGACGTGGCGATCACGGGGGTCACGTCCTGATGCACGATGCCGACGCCCCAGGCGGCGGCCAACGCCAGGGTCAAGGCGAGGTGGCCGCGGCTCAGAGTCCTGGCGATTTTCGCCCATCGCGACGGCTCGGGGAAGGCCCTGCCGGTGAGGAGGAGCTTGAGGCCCCACAGGGTGAAGAACAAGTCGACCGGCCAGAGCATGAGAAGGTTCGCATCGGCCCAGGTCTCGGTGTACCGCGAGATGAGCCAGTTGGCCGTCATCGAGAGGCCGAAGGCGCCCGACCAAAGGCCGAAGAGCGCCGTCACGAGGCCGAGCCCGCGAATCCAGCGGCCCGAGGTCTGGCCCGGATAGGCGGCGCGGCTCCACCACAGGCCGACCATGGGGAGCAGCATAATGATACCCAAGGGGAAGTAAGGGTCGCGCGGGGCGAGGGGCTCGGGCAGGTCGACGAGGATTTCGGTGCCCTCGAGGAGGTTCTTCCCGGGGACCGCGCGGCCGTCGTCGTCGTACGCGGGCATCGACATGAGGTGCTCGCGGAACTTCGCTGGCAGGAACATCTCCTCCCATTTGGAGAGCGGCACGTCGTAGCTGGAGTTGAGAATGGTATCCAAGCCGATGTCGGCCCACCAGTACTCGCGGGCGCCATCACGGATGAAGGGGCGGAACGTCTGGCGGCCGGGGGCGCCGCCGTAGGTCCTCTTGATGCCGCCGCCGATGGCCTCGTCGAGGTAGTCGCGCGGCTTGGTCGAGCAGTTGTCGCGGACCTGCTTGTACTGGTAGTGCAGGTTCTCGGGCTGCGAGTTCCAGATCAGGCGCTGGTAGAGGCGCTCTTTCTGCTTCGCCGTGAGGTTGACGCGCTCCTGGGTGACGCGGCGGTGCTCATACTTGCGGTAGCCCTCGACGAGCGAGCGCAGGTCGGTGACGTCCATCATGTAGTCGAGATCGCCGATGTAGAACTTCCAGGCGAAGGCCGGGTCGCGGAAGTCGAAGATGCCCCAGTTGAAGTTCATGTCGAGGCCGTTCCGGCGGTCGACGACGCGCAGGATCGTGTGCCCGAAGAGGGCGTAGATCTGGTCGCCGCGGCCGACGGTGAGCAGGTAGACGTCCACCTGATCGTAGTCGATCGGGCGCGGCGGGATGAAGCCGGACTCCGCGCGCGCCGAGCCGAGCTGTCGCGGACCGGGGAGGACCAACAGCAGGGCGGCAACGAGTAGCAGCAGGAATCGCACGGGGTCCTCAAGTCAAAATCTGTCGAGAAATGGTCAGCTGCGAGGAGCCGGTCGGCCTAAGGACCAGAGGTCCCCGCGAGACTCGCAGCGGGGGTTTACGCACCGTAAAAGAGGATCCGAAGGCCGGCCGGCGACGCGGCAGATGGCCATTTATCGGCAGACTTTAGCCGAATCGCAGCTGCAGGGTCTCTTTCAAGGCGAGGCGCGCCTTGCGACGCTCCTGCGCGGCGCCGAAGCGCGCTTTTTGCTCGTCGGTCTCGGGCAGGACGGGCGGCATCGGCGTCGGCCGGCCGTTGCCGTCGAGGCTCACGAAGGTGAGGTAGGCGCTCGCCGTGTGGTTGGTCTCGCCCGAGATCGGGTCGTAGGCGATGACTTTGACGCCGACCTCGCAGCTCGTACGCGCGGTGAAGTTGACGCTCGCGTCGAGGGTCACGAGCCAGCCCGTCTTGATCGGCGCGAGGAAGTGCAGCGCGTCGATCGAGGCGGTGACGACGGCCTTGCGCGCGTGGCGCATCGCGGCGGTCGCCGCGGCGATGTCCACCCAGGCCATGAGCTCGCCGCCGAAGAGGGTGCCGTGAGCGTTGGTGTGTTGCGGGCGGACGAGGTGCTCGTGGTGGGTAAAGCTCACGCTGACGGGACGGGGGTCCATCTCAGGCGGTCCCTTCGCGGTTGCCGACGATCGTCACCCGGTTCTTGCCGTTGCGCTTGGAGTCGTACATCGTCTCATCGGCCATCTTGAGGAGCGTCTCGCGGTCCTTGCCGTGGTCGGGGTAGGCCGCGACGCCGATCGAGGCGGTGAGGTGCGCGATGACGCCGCCGTCGAGGACGAAGTCCTTCTGCTCGATGCGCCGGCGCACGCGCTCGGCCGCCAGCGACCCTTTGGCGCAGGAGGCGCCGAGGAGGATGACGACGAACTCGTCGCCGCCGTAGCGAATCGGGACGTCGACCTCGCGGACGGCGTCGCGGATGACGTCGGCGACCTGGCGCAGGCACGAGCTGCCCGAGAGGTGGCCGTGGTTGTCGTTGATCGGCTTGAAGCCGTCCATGTCGATGAATAGTAAACAAAATTGAGTTTGGAAGCGGTCGGCCCGCCGGAGCTCGGCGTCGAGGACGATCTCGAGGTAGCGGTGATTGTAGAGGCCGGTCAGGTCGTCCTTGTAAAGCTGGGCCTGGGCTTTCTCGAGCTTGCGGAACCAGCGGGCTTCGTTCTGGAGCATGCGGACGGCGGCTTCGGCGAGCTCGGCGTCCTCGGGGCGGACCGGCTGCCAAACGACGAGGCAGCCCTCCCGGGCCTGGGGGTCCTCGACGACGGCCATCGCGTAGGCCTCGCCGGCAGGTAGGTCGAACGCGGCGTAGCCGTCCTTGAGCTCGGCCAGGCGGACGGCCGCGTCGTGGCCGGCCAGGGCCTCCCCGATGGCGGCGATCTCGGCGTCGTCGAGGACCAAGGCGGCCTGGACGCGGACGTTGCGGCGCTTCAAATTGAGCTTCCGGCTCTTGCCCGAGATCCGGGCGAAGCCGACGCGGGTGGCTCCGAAGCGGGTGCCCATGAGGTCGCCAAACCGGCGCAGCAGCCCCTTGAAGCCGGATGCGCCCGTCAACGCCGCCTGCAGCTCCGCCAGGAGGCGCACGGTCTCAGCCAGAGAGGGTTGAGCGACGCTGTTCATGAAGATCCCGGCTTTATTTGAGCAGGAGCTGTTGGAGATAAGGACCGATGATCAAATGAATGATAGCACCGATGGCGAGAAATGGGCCGAAGGGGATGGCCGACTTGAGGCTCAGGCGGCGGCTGACGAGGATGACTGCGATACCGCCGACGGCACCAAGCAGGGAACCGTAGAAAATTGTTGGAATAATCGCTTGATAGCCGAGCCAGCCGCCGATTGCGGCGAGCAGCTTCACGTCGCCCATGCCCATCCCGACCTCATGCCGGATCAGCCAGTAAAGCCACGCTATGGCGTAGAGGCTGCCGCCGCCCGCGGCGACCCCGATCGCGGCGCTCATCCAGTCGAGGTCGGGATGGAGCCAGACGACGACCGGCGTCAGCGCGATCATCGGCAGACTGATAACGTCCGGAATGATCATGTGGCGGAAGTCGATTCCCGAGCAGACGATCAGGAGCGAGGCGAAGGTGATCCCGTGGACGAAGCGGATGACGTTGAAAGCGTCCCAGGTGAGCCCGGCGCTGGAAGAACCAACGAACGGGAATTTCCAGTAGAAGACGACGAAGGTCAGGGCCGTCAGCGCCTCGACGAGCGGGTACTGGATCGACAGGCGGGCCCCGCAGCAGGCCGCCTTGCCGCGCAGGATGAACCAGCTAAGGATCGGGATGTTCAGATAAAAGGGGATCCTCGCGCCGCAGGCGGGGCAGACCGAGCGCTGGTTCTTGAAGAAGGTCTTCTCGGGGATGCGCAGAATGCAGACGTTGAGGAAGCTCCCGGTGACGGCGCCAAAGAGAAAGGCGATCCACGTCACCCAGGCGGTCAAATACGAAAGGTTTTGTGATATGAACGTCCACTCTTTCATCCAGGTAGGATAGCCGTAGTGACGACGATCATTCAAGAAAAGGTCCTCGAAAAGCTCGAGTGGCCGCTCCTCCTCGAAGCCCTCGCCGGCAACTGCCACACCGACGACGGTCGGGAGCAATGCCTCGCCCTGCGCCCGGGGCTCCCGCGCCTCGGCGTCGAGGAGCGCTGGCGCGCGGTCGAGCCCTTGCGCCGCCTGGTGTCGCAGTCGTACCGGGCGCCGATCGGGTCCTTGACGCCGATCACCGCCATCCTGCGCGCGGCGCGCCTTGGTCAAATTTTAGGCGGCCTGGAGCTCCGGGCCGTCCACAACGTCCTCGAGTCCTCGCGGAAGGTCTACCAGTTCGCCTCCGACTTCGAGTCGAAGTGCACGACGCTGCGCCGGTACCGCGGCAGCGTGCTCCCCATGCCGCAGCTCCTTCAGGCGATCAACAAGGCCGTCGGGCCCGACGGCGAGCTGAAGGACGACGCGTCGGAAGAGCTGATGCACATCCGCCGCCAGAAGATCGCGGCCCGGAAGCGCATCGAGGACGCGATCTCGAAGCTGATCCACGCCAGCGAGCTGACCCCCTATCTGCAGGATGATTTCTTCACGGTGCGCAACGAGCGCTATGTCGTCCCGATGCGCCTCGACGGGCGCGGGCGGGTCAAGGGCTCGATCCTCGACACGTCGGCGAGCGGCCAGACCCTGTTCATCGAGCCGGCCCTGGTCACGCCCCTCAACGACCAGCTCCAGGAGATCGACCTCGAGGAAAAGCTCGAGATCGCGCGCATCTTCCGCGAGCTGACGGCCAGGGTTGCGACGGACGCCGAGACCCTCGGCACCAACTACGAGCTGCTCGTCGAGCTCGACGTGCTTTCGGCCGAGGCGCAGCTCGCGGCCGAGGTGGACGGCGGGACGGTCGCGCTCGCGGACGAGCCGGTCCTCGACCTGCGGGCGGCGCGGCATCCGCTGCTCAAGAAGTCCGCCGGGAAGTCGCCGATCGGCAACTCCATCGGCCTGAAGACCGAGCAGACGGTGCTGATCATCTCGGGGCCCAACGCCGGCGGCAAAACCGTCGTGCTCAAGACCGTGGGCCTGCTGCATTTGATGGCAAAGGCCGGGCTGCTGCTGCCGGCGGACCCGACCTCGCGCCTGTTCCTGTTCGACAACGTCTTCCTCGAGATGGGCGATTCGCAGAACCTGTCGGCCAATTTGTCGACATTTTCCGGGCACTTGCTCGGCCTCAAGCCGATCATGGACCACTCCGGTCCGCGCGACCTCGTGCTCCTCGACGAGCTCGCGGTCGGCACCGACCCGCAAACGGGCGCGGCGATCGGCTCGGCGATCCTGGAAGACCTCGCGCTCAAGAGCGCGACCTGCCTCGTGACGACCCACTTCGACGCCCTGAAGAGCCTCGCCATCGGGGACGCCCGCTTCCGGAACGGGTCCATGGAATTCTCCATGCACAACCTCATGCCGACCTATCAGCTGATCCTCGACGTCCCCGGCCAAAGCTACGGGCTGGAGGTGGCCGAGCACATGGGCCTGCCAGCGCGGATCCTGACACGCGCCCGGGAGCTCCGGCACGGCACGCAGTCGAGCCTCGACAAGGCCGTGACGGCGCTGATGGAGGCGCGCGACGACGCGCGCCGCTCGCAGAACGACCTGGCGAAGGAAAAGCTCGAGGCCGAGGCGCAGCGCCTGCGCTGGGAGCAGGAGGTCGAGCTGCTGCGGGAATCCCGCCGCAAGGCCTCGCAGAATCTGGTCGACAAGTACGAGTCGCAGATGAGCGAAATGCGCACGGACTACGAGGAGCTCCTCAAAAAGCTCAAGCAGGTCGCGAAGGATGCCCACGCGAAGGACGGCGATGCGCTGCGCGACGAGATCCTGGTCGACCGCAAAAAGGTCGAAGGCCTGCTGCGCAACATGGACAACGTGGTCGGCGAGCTGGCGCAGGGCTACGACGTCGGCGACAAGCTGCCCGGGCAGCCGGCCCGGTCCAAGGACCTGGTGGTCGGCGCGCCGGTGTGGGTGCTCCCGCTCAAGAAGGCCGGGAAGATCCTCAAGACGGCGACCGCGGCGGACGGCGCGATCGAGGTCGAGGTCGGGATCATCAAGCTGCGCGTCTCGGAGCACGACATCCGGATCCTGAGCGCGGGCGAGGCGGCCGGCGCCTTGCAATCCGGGAGGAAGGCCCAGGACAAGGCGAAGCCCCAGCGGTCCGCGATGGGCGGCAACGGCACGCCGCTGCCCGGGACCCCGCAGGCGGTGGACGGCATCGGCTTCACGCCGCAGTCTCCGACCAACTCGGTGGACCTGCGCGGCAAGGACGTCGACCAGGCGCTCGACGCGACCTGGAACTTCATCGACCGGGCGCTCCTGCGCGGCGAGGAGACGATCATCCTGATCCACGGCCACGGGACCGGGGAGCTCAAGCGGGTCCTGAGGGAGCAGCTGAAGAGCAACTGCCCGTATGATCTGCGGTTTCGTGCCGGCCTGGATCAGGAAGGCGGCGACGGCGTGACGGTGGTGAAGCTCAAACTTTGACCGGGGTCGGCGTGTCTGCCAGCGATTGCGGCCCCGCCCGAACTTTCTTGAGCGCCCCGCCCCCTTAGGCTAGAGTCATCGGGCGACAGCGCACTTAACCCCCCGTACTTAATCAATTTTAGGCTCTCGAGCGAGGCTTCCATGGCCAAGACTGCACCGAAAGGGAAACTCCGGGTCGCCCCGCTGCCGTCGACGGCGATCGTGTCCGACTACAGGGTGGCTTTCATGAGCCGCCAGGCGAGCCTGATCGGCCGCAAGGAAGTCCTCACCGGCAAGGCCAAGTTCGGAATCTTCGGGGACGGCAAAGAGGTCGCGCAGATCGCGATGGCGAAGGCGTTCCAGAAGGGCGACTGGCGCTCGGGCTACTACCGCGACCAGACGTTCATGCTCGCGGTGGGCGGGACGACCATCAAGCAGTTCTTCGCTCAGCTTTACGCCGACACCGACCTGAGCCACGAGCCGGCCTCGGGCGGGCGCCAGATGAACGCGCACTTCTCGACGCGCTTTCTGGATGAGCAGGGGCACTGGCTCAACCAGCTCATGATCAACAACTCCTCGGCGGACATCTCGCCGACCGCCGGCCAAATGTCCCGCATGGTGGGCTTGGCCTACGCCTCGAAGCTTTATCGGCAGAACCCGGAGCTCGGCCGCTTCTCGCAGTTTTCCGTGACCGGCAACGAGGTCGCCTTCGGCACGATCGGCAACGCCAGCACCGCGGAAGGCATCTTCTGGGAATCGCTCAACGCCTGCGGCGTGCTGCAGGTCCCCGCCGCCATGTCGGTCTGGGACGACGGCTTCGGGATCTCCGTCCCCAACAGCTACCAGATGACGAAAGAGTCGATCTCCGAGATCACCCGGGGGTTTCAGGGCGACGCCAAGGTCGCCGGCGTGGACATCCACGTCGTCAAGGGCTGGGACTATCCGGCCCTCGTCGAGGCCTATGCCAAGGGCATCGAGAAGGTGCGGCGCGAGCACGTGCCGGCGCTCTTCCACATCGTCGAGCTCACCCAGCCGCAAGGCCATTCCACGAGCGGCTCGCACGAACGCTACAAGAAGCCCGAGCGCATGGCCTTCGAGGAGCGCGAGGACTGCCTCCGCAAGATGCGGGACTGGATGGTATCGACCGGCGTCGCGGACGAAGGCGAGCTCGAAGCTTTGGAGAAGGAGTGCCTCGCCGAAGTCGAGCGCGGCCGCGCCGCAGCCTGGGACGAGTACCTCGCGCCGATCGCGGCCGACCGCGACCGCCTGATCGGGCTCTACGAAGGCATGCTCGAACGCGCGGGCGACAAGGCCTACCTGGAAGACCAGATCCGCGCCCTCAAGCGGACGCCGTCGCTCCTGCGCCGCGTCGTCATGACCTCGGCGCGCCGCGCCCTGTTCCACGTGCGCGAGGACGCCAAAGGTCACGCGGATTTGGCGGAATTCATCGGCGAATACGGCGAGGTCAACCAGGACCGCTACAGCCGCTGGCTGCTCTCGGAGACCGAGCGCTCGCCGCTCCGCGTGCCCGAGGTGAAGCCGGTCTTCGGCGAAAGGCCGGAGCAGGTGCCGGGAAGCGACGTGATCGCGCTCTATTTCGACAAGCTGATGGAGCGCGACCCGCGCGTCTTCGTGATCGGCGAGGACGTCGGCCGGCTCGGCGGCGTCAACCAGGAGTTCAAGGGGCTCCAGGAGAAGTACGGCGAGATCCGGATCTGCGACACCGGCATCCGCGAGGCGACGATCCTCGGCCAGGGAATCGGCGCGGCGATGCGGGGCCTCCGGCCGGTCGTCGACATCCAGTACCTCGACTACCTGCTCTACTGCTTCCAAGGGCTGTCGGACGATCTGGCGACGCTGCACTACCGCTCGGCCGGCGGCCAGATCGCGCCGGTCATCGTCCGCACCAAGGGCCACCGCCTCGAGGGCATCTGGCACTCCGGCTCGCCGATGGGCGTCATCATCAACGGCATCCGCGGCCTGCACGTCTGCGTCCCGCGCAACATGGTGCAGGCGGCCGGGATCTATAACACCCTCTTCCAGGGCGACGACCCGGCGCTCGTGATCGAGGTGCTCAATGGCTACCGCCTCCGCGAGACGGTCCCGAGCAACTTCGATGAGTTCACGGTTCCCCTCGGCGTCCCCGAGGTCCTGTTGCAGGGAAAAGACCTGACAATCGTCACCTATGGCGCCTGCGTCCGCATCGCCGAAGAGGCGATTAAGTTCCTCGAGGGGCTCGGGGCGAGCGTCGAGCTCATCGACATCCAGACCCTTCTTCCCTTCGACCTGAACGGCCTCATCGGCAAATCCATCGCCAAGACCAATGCGGTCCTTTTCTTCGACGAGGACGTCCCCGGCGGCGCGGCGGCCTTTATGATGCAGCAGGTCCTAGAAGGCCAGAATGCCTATCAAAATCTCGACGCGGCGCCCCGGACCCTCAGCGCCAAGGCGCACCGTTCGGCTTATGCCTCGGACGGCGACTACTGGAGCAAGCCCAGCGCCGAGGACGTCATCGAGACGGTGTACGCGATGCTGAGAGAGCGTGACCCCCAACGGTTTCCGGCGCCCTAATGAAAGTCCCGGGGCGGGCTGGCTAGTTTTTGGCAAACCTTTGCTATTGTTATTAGGGGGGGCCGGGGACTACGATCCCCTGGAGTAGCGCTCCAATTCCCCCGCAGCTTCGCTGAGTTAAGCAAATGGCGTCCAAATCTGATGTCGTCAAACCAGCCACTCAGGCGCCGTCCGTTTTCGCCGGAGAGATCGAGGGCTTCACGGCCCACAGCCGTTTGAGCAAACGCGAGTCCGACATCGTGATGGCCCTCATCCGCAACGTCACCAACTCGGAAGACATCGCCCAGGCCCTCGGCATCAGCACGCACACCGTCAACAACCACCTCAAGAGCATCTTCGAGAAGACGAGCACCAAGTCGAAGACCGAGATCCTCTCGTCCTTCCTCCGGTACGCCGCCGACAAGCTCCACAACCGCGGGCTCTTCGTCCGCAAGCCGCGCGTCCTGATCATCGACGACGAGGCGATGATCTGCGAATTCGTGCGCAACGGCCTCGCCGAGCGTGGGATCAAGACCTATAGCCTGATGGATCCGGCGCTGGCCGTCGAGACCATCAGCAAGTTCAACATCGACTTCGTCGTGTGCGACCTCCGGATGCCGTCCATGGACGGCATGGAGGTCCTCAAGGCGGTCCGCAAGGCCTACCAGGTTTGGCCGTATTTCATGTTCATCACCGGCTACCCGGATTACTCGACCGAAGACTGCATGCACTACGGCGCCGCGGGCTTCATCGAGAAGCCGATCGACCTTGACCGCCTGTTCCGCATGGTCATGGAATATCTGGTCGAGTCGAAAGAGGAAAAAGACGAGCTGCTGCAGCTCGGCGACGCCGCCAAGGTCGTCATCGACGAGGCCTTCCCGATCAAGCGCACGGAGATGGGCTTCGGCGGGGCATTCATCCCGATGGACGCGACGGCCCAGAAGAAGCACAAGCTTGCGGTCGGCAGCGTCGTCGAGCTCAAGATCCAGCCGTCGCAGGCGCCCGAGGCGCTCAAGGTGCGCGGGCTCGTGGTCTGGAAGCGCGTGACGCGCGAAGATGGGCTCAAGACCGGGGTTGGGGTGAAGTTCCTGCACATGACCGAACGCGATCAGTACGTGTTTGAGGACTACGTCCGGGTGCACGGGATTACGAGTTTTATCCCACGTGGGTCGTCGGATTCGGCGGAATCCGTTGCCGCTTCATAGGCTTTTACCTCGTTGCCGACGGGCTGTTCGCGGTGTACCGCGAACAGCCC
>JAYVWD010000828.1:0-1849 GCA_043786345.1 Pseudomonadota bacterium | reverse complement strand
GTCGGCTTCGCGACGGGCGTCGCGACGTGTCCCGCGCCGGACGGCTCGGCCGCCGCGGCCGCGCAGAGCGAGCCGTTCCACCGTTGCGTCTCCGGGCAGGCGCATTCGTTGGTCGCGGCGGCCAGCACCGCGCCGCCCTCGGCGCAGATGCGGGCGCGATCCGCGGCGGTCGCGGCCAGGCCGGACTTCGCGGGGGGCGCGTCGTGGCACGCGGAAAACGCGGCGACGATAAAGAAAGAACTGAAGAGGCGCAGTAGCGCGGTGCGCATGCGGACATCCTCCGGGAATGGAACCCAAGAAAATGGGAGAGAAAACGGGACGAGGCGGGCAGCTCTATCCCGATTATACGCCGGATCGCGCCTTACGGCGAAAAAGCGGAATGAAACGGGGAGCTTGATCGGCTAGGCGAAGCGGCAAAAAACCGGCATTAGAACTTCGGCGACTCACCCTTGACGACGGCTTTGAGGCCTTTACCGAGGAAGTCGTCGGTAAGGAAGTCGGTGAACTCGGCGAGGCTGCCCTGGAACTGGGCGAGCCAGGCGCGGTCGGGCGCGCGCTTCTCGCGGAGGGTCTGGGACAGCACTGCCGGCGGCAGTCGCGTGATGCGCCCGAGCAGGCTCTGGAGCGTCTCGTCGCGCTCCGTCTCGTTGTTGTAGATGGCGTTGGCGAAGCCGAGGCGCAGCGCCTCGTTGGCATCGATGTTCTTGCCGAGCAGGATGACCTCGTTCCACGCGGACGGGTTGGTCTTGCTCATGATCAGCCGCTGCACGAAGTAGGGCACCGGCAGGCCGACCTTGACCTCGGAGTAACAGATCTTGCCGGCGTTGCCGTCGATCACCGCGAAGTCGCCGAGCGTCGCGAGCACGGCGCCGCCGGCGAGCGCCGGGCCGTTGATGTCGCAGACGACCGGGATGTGGCAGAACCAGATCGCCTCGACCAGGCCGCCGAGCGTGAGGAAGACCTGCTTCCGGCCGTCGATGGTGGTCTCGAGCACGGCGCGCGGATCGACGCCCGACGAGAATTGCCCGGAAACGCCGCTCGCCAGGACGATCGCGCGCGGGCGCGTCGCCACGGGCTCGGCCGCCAGCGCCGTGAAGGTCGTGGCCAGCCCGGTCATCATCGGGAGGTCGAGGGTGTTGAACGGGGGGTTTTTGAGCACGACGCGGGCGACGGGGCCCTGCCGGTCGACGGTGATCCTGCTCATGTCGCGTCTCCTAGTTCAGGCAGTTGAGGGAAGCGGTCGTTCGCGTCGAGCGGGTGCAGGCGGTGCTCGAGCCAAAGCCAGATCGCGAGTGCGTACGGGAAAAACCAGGCGCCAAAGGCGATCATGGCGACCGAGGTCAGCGAGACGACGAGCACCCAGTCGAGGCCGGTGGCGAATGCGAGCAGCAGGCCCGCCATGACGAAGCCGGCGACGCAGATCGAGGGGAAGGCGATCAGGCCCGAGGCGGCGTTCGAATAGCCGAGCTCGCGCTCGAAGGCGAAGTCGCATTGCGGGCAGCCCGGCGCGAAGGTGAACCAGGTCCGGCGCAGGGGCGTCTCGCCGCAGTACGGGCAGCGGAAGCGGAGCACGCGGCCGAGCTGCGGCTTGGTGGTCGGATGCGGCAAGGTGGTTCGCTCGCTTTGGGTCAAAGCGACAATATCACCCGAAAAAGCCGGGGAGTCACGAGCTATTGCAGGGCCGCGAGGGCGCCCGCGAGGGCCTGCCACGGCAGCAGCACGCACTTGGCGCGGGCCGGAAACGCCCGGATCGTGAACAGGGCCTCGGTGCCCGGGGGCGCGGCCGGCGCGTCCAAAGGGAGCCCCAGGTCGGAGAAGCGCGGGACGAAGGTGGCGACGAGGTCCTGCG
>JAYVWD010000827.1:0-9096 GCA_043786345.1 Pseudomonadota bacterium | reverse complement strand
CTTTCGAGGAACGCCAAAACATCCTGTTGGCGGGCCGAGCCAAAGGGATGCGCCGCTGCCGCAACCTCGGCGAGGTCGAGGTTGGCTTGTGGGACGTTCAGCGTGAAATCCTGGGCCAACTGACTCGGCGAGAAGTCGTCGCCCCCTCTGTCACTGCCCTTGCGCGAACAAACGCACGAGAGCGTGGACGCGGCTAGAATCAGTAAAAGGGCGGAAGCACGCTTCAACGGCGGCGGTCCCACGAATAAAGTGCGCTGTCGCCGAGCTCTTCTTCGATGCGCAGCAGTTGGTTGTACTTGCAGATGCGGTCGGTGCGCGAGGCCGAGCCGGTCTTGATCTGGCCGCAGCCGGTCGCCACCGCCAGGTCCGCGATCGTCGTGTCTTCGGTCTCGCCGGAGCGGTGCGAGATGATCGCCGTCATCTTGTGCGAGCGCGCCAGGTTCACGGCCGCCAGCGTCTCGGTCAGGGTCCCGATCTGGTTGAGCTTGATCAGGATCGAGTTCGCCGACTTCTTCTCGATGCCTTCGCGCAGGCGCTTCACGTTGGTGACGAAGAGGTCGTCGCCGACGATCTGCACCGCCCCGCCGATCGACTTGGTCAGGGCCGCGAAGCCGTCCCAGTCGTGCTCGTCGAGCCCGTCCTCGATCGAGATGATCGGGTAGTTCTTCGACATCGTGACGAGGAGCTCGACCATCCCGTTGGAGTCGATGGTGCGGCCTTCGCCGGCGAGGTCGTACTTGCCGCCCTTGCAGAAAGACGACGCCGCCACGTCGAGCGCCAGCGCGATCTCTTTGCCGGGCGTGAAGCCCGCGTCCTTGATCGCCTTCATGATGATGTCGAGCGCCTCGGTGTTCGACTTGAGATCCGGCGCGAAGCCGCCCTCGTCGCCGACCGCGGTATTGAGCTTGCGGCCCTGGAGGACCTTCTTCAGGGCGTGGAACACCTCGGCGCCCCAGCGCAGGCCTTCGCGGAAACTCGGCGCGCCGACCGGCACGACCATGAATTCCTGGAAGTCGACGTTGTTGTCGGCGTGGGCGCCGCCGTTGATGATGTTCATCATCGGGACGGGGAGGCGCGTGGCGGTGAGGCCGCCAATATAGCGGTAGAGCGGCAAGCCCGACATTTCGGCCGCGGCCTTCGCGCAGGCCAGCGAGACGCCGAGGATCGCGTTCGCGCCGAGGCTCGACTTGTTCTCGGTGCCGTCGAGGTCGATGAGGAGCCGGTCGATCTCGACCTGCTCGGCGACGTCGACCCCGATGATCCGGGGCGCGATGCGCTCCTTGACGTTGCGGACGGCGGTCAGGACGCCCTTGCCGCCGTAGCGGCTGCTGTCGCCGTCCCGCAGCTCGCAGGCCTCGTATTCACCGGTGGACGCGCCCGAGGGCACGGCGGCGCGGCCGTGAAAGCCGCTCTCGGTGATCAGCTCGACCTCGATGGTCGGGTTGCCCCGTGAGTCGAGAATTTCGCGGGCGGTAACTTGCGTGATTGCGCTCATTTTCAGCGGTCTCCTTGGGGTAGCAGTCCCTCGGATTTAGGTCAAAATCCCAGGATTAACAAGCCAATTGACAATCCTGGCCCGGAGGTGGAAAGTCGGCCCCTGAACGGTAAAGATCCCGCGACTGAAAGGGCCTCCCAGCATGCGCCACGCGCTTTCGAACGAATCCTGGAAAAACCTCCTCCCCGACACCCACGACTGGCTCGACAAAGTCGCCGTTACCGCCCCGGCCGGCAAGGTCGACGGCGCTCACTACGTCGTGGCCGTGAAGACCGGCGAAGACACCAAGGACCAGATCGTCTTGAGCGCCCCGAAGCTCGACGCCGAGCTCCAACGCAAGATCGTCGCCGCCGCGACCACCCTCAACTGGAAGCCCAGCGCCGGCGCCGTGCACGTCGTCGTCGACAACACGCCGTTCACCCTGGTGCCGCTCAACACCACGAAGGCGATGGATCGCCAGCTCGCCCGCCAGCTCGGCCTCGACGCCGCCAAGGCGACCAAAGAGCTCAAGATCTCGTCGCTCGCCCTCTGCGCCCCCGAGAAGCTGAGCGCCCTCGACGTCCTCGACGGCTACACGAGCGGCCTCTACAACTGCGCCGCCTTCAAGGGCACGCGCAAGCAGGACCCGGGCCGGTTTCCCCAGAAGATCGCCCTCGCCGGCGCCACCGCCAGCGAGGCCGACATCCGGTCGACGCTCTCGCTCGCCAAGGCCCAGGCCTTCACGCGCTTTCTGCAGGACTCCCCGCCCAACTACATGAACCCGCTCAAGCTCACGGAAATCGCCAAGGACATGGCCCGCGACTGCGGCCTGCAGTGCAAGGTCCTCGACAAAGAGCAGATGACGGCGCTCGGCATGGGCTCGTTCCTCTCCGTGTCCGACGGCGGCCAGACCGAGCCCCGCACGATCATCATCGAGATCCCGGGCCAGGATAACACCAAGTGCGTCGCGCTCGTCGGCAAGGGCCTCACCTTCGACTCCGGCGGCATCAGCCTCAAGCCCGGCGCCGGCATGGAAGAGATGAAATACGACATGTCGGGCGGCGCCGCCGTCCTCGGCGTGGCGAAGCACCTTTCCGTCGTCAAGCCCCCGGTCAAGGTCGTCTGCATCGTCGGCACCACCGAGAACATGCCCGGCTACAACGCCACGCGCCCCGGCGACATGGTCCGCGCGATGAACGGCAAGACGATCGAGGTCCACAACACCGACGCCGAAGGCCGCCTGGTCCTCGCCGACTGCCTTCATTACGCCATCACCGAATTCAAGCCCGACCTCGTCATCGACATCGCGACCCTTACCGGCGCGGTCCTCGTCGCGCTCGGCTGCGTCGGCTCGGCCGTCCTCACCAACGACAAGGACACGGCCCAGTACGTCCTCAAGGTCGCCGAATCCCAGGGCGAGCCCATGTGGCAGCTCCCCATGTGGCCCGAGATGGAGAAGGAAACCAAAGGCGACGTCGCCGACCTCAAGAACATCGCCAAGGGCTCGGTCAAAGGCGGCACGATCATGGGCGCCATGTTCCTGAAGGAATTCGTCGGCGACGCCAAGTGGGCACACCTCGACATCGCCGGCACCGGCTGGAACTGCCAGGCGACGGGCTATCCGCCGTCCGGTGGCGCGGCGTTTGGTCTGCGGACGATGGTCGCCGCGTGCCTGCAGTTCAACCGCTGAGCCGGGCTTTCTGTGCCGACCATTTTGTAACCAATTGATCTGGCCCGCCTTTTGGCGGGCCTTTCGCTTTTTACTAAAGCTTCCGCGGACTCAGCCGATAGAGCCACAAGAATACTTGAGGACTCGCTGGGTTGCGGAGGAGCTACGTGCGGTTCGCCTTCGGTCTCGCTTTGACCCTGATTTCGGCTTTGAGCCTCACGGCTTGTAAGGGCTCCCGCGTCAATACCGCCAACGGCGGGGTGCTGTTCCCCGTGCGCGTCGGCGGCGACGGCGACGCGACGGTGATGTCCAAGGTCGGCATGCTGAAGCCCGGCGACGGCCAGCGCCTCATGTTCGATCTCCAGCGCGAGCCGTCGATGGCCTCGGTCAACCTTTGGGCCTGCTGGGACATGCCGGCGCCGTCGACCCCGCTCGGCCAGGCCGTCTGCGGCGACGACTCGTCGAAGACCTTCGAGGTCACGGCCAATTACGTCGACCTGCTCTGCCGTACGAACCCCGAGTTCGGCCTGGTGCGCGCGACGGCCGACGTCGAGCCGGCCGGCTGCTCGAGCTACGAGGTCTTCGCTTACGCCTTCGAGCCGAGCGGCGGGCTGCAGGTCATCGGCAACAAGTGACAGGAAACCCGTTCGGGTTTATAAGCCATCTGGAATCAGACCCAGGAGGCTTCGAGTCATGCGCTGCGCCGCCGCCCCTCTCTTCGCTTCGCTGCTCGCCGCGAGCGCGTTCCTCTTTGGAACCAAGGGCCTCGCCGGCGGCATGACCAGCTCCGGTGGCGAGCTCGTGGTGTCCGAGGACAACCCCTGGTTCGTCGGCGGGCGCCCGGTTTCGTACTGCATCGTGCGCGGCGAGGCGTTCTCCCTGCCCGAGTCCGTCGCCCGCGTCCAGGTCGTCGCGGCCCTTCAGGACTGGGTTTTCGCCTTGGCCCAGCTCGGGCCCCGGCCGACACCCCGCCCCTTGGCTGACGGCGAGCTCAAGAACCTGACCCTTCAATTTTTCGAGGAACCTTGCGGGGCGCAGACGGAGCTGACCTTTCGCCTCGGCGCCGCCGACCGCGACGTGGACGACGCGCTCCGGCAACACGCGCGCTTCACGTTGGCGCTCGCGCTGCATGCGGGCATCGACGAGCACACCGGCCGCGCCGGCCGCGCGCAGATCTGGCTGGTCCCCGACCAGGGTCCGAACGCGTACGCCGGCCCGGACGGCGGCTCGCCGCGCATCTGGTCGCGGCCCGCGGTCGTGCGCAACGTCCTCCTCCACGAGCTCGGCCATCTGTTCGGCCTGCCGCACATGGACGCGGGATTCATGCACAAAAATTTCCCCGCGGAAGCAGTCTTGAGCCACGTCGCCGGCGTCCTGAGCGCACAGAGCATCGTCGACCAGAGCTGGCTCGCGCGGGAGCGCCTGGCCTGCGGGCGCTTTGCCGGCGGCCCCACCGCATTCCTGTCGACGATGGCGCGTACCGCCGTGCACGTCGGCGACCAGCTCTGCCTCAACCCCGTGCGCACCGACGACGGCTACGAAGTCCAGCTTTTGCCGGCGCGATCGACGGAGGACCAGGCGCAGGCGAACGCCTCGCCTGAGCCCGGCGCCGGCCTTCCCGACCCGATCGGCTGGCCCGCGCGCCTCGGCGTCCTCTTCGATTCCCAGAAGATCGCCGGGACCTACGTCGCGATGGACGCGTCGGGCCGCGAGGAGTTCTGGGAGCACGCCTTCGTGGCGGTCCCGCGGCTGATTCGCCTGCGGGGCACGCTCGCGACGGGCGCCGGCAAATGGCCGCTGCTCCTCGAGCAACGCGCCCACGTGATCGAGCTGATCGTGCCGCACGCGCACGACTTCGCGGTCTTCCGCCTCGAGCTCGGCGAGTGACGCTTCCGGCGCTGCGGCTCATGCTCCCGCTCCTCGTCGCGCTGCCCGGCGGCTGCGTGAGCACATTTGCCTGGGACCAGGGCTTTCCGGACCGCGGCGAGCCGACCGCGCGCTTCGAGCTCGAGTCGATCTCCCACGATTTCGTCCTCTCCCACGGCAAGCGCTATAGCCGCGAGACGGTCGAGCCGATTTTCCGCCACGCGACGCCGGAGGTCCTCGGGGCCTTGGCGCAGGCCGACGCAATATTCGAAGACAGCCAGCTACTGCAGTCGGGCCTCGTCACCGCCTTGACCTATGCGGTCCCGGAAACCTGGCCAAATTACGTGGACCGGTTGCGGGATGCCGTCGTGGTCGTCGCCTACGGCGCCTATTTCTACGCCGACTACCGGGCGAGCGAGGCTTACAAAGAAGCCGCGGCGATCTACGCCGCCGCGCTGCGGAAGCACCGGGAGGCGCCGCGGTGAGAGCGCCCATCCCGGTGCTCCTCGCGGCCGTCCTCGTCGGCGGTTGCAAGACCCCGATCGTCTGGGACGGCGGGCTGCCGCCGTCCGGGCGGCGCCTGACCAATGACCGGCGCGTCGAGGAGTACGGGAAATTCATCCCCTCGCGCTTCGCCGGCGACCGCGTCTTCGTGCGGCGGGGGAAGGACGAGGTCGCCTATAGCCTCTCGTCCTATTCGCCGGTGATGAACACGCTCGACCCGACGATCGAGGCGAAGGTCATCGAGGCGCAGCGCTTCGAAGCTTGGGGCTTCCCCCTGCTCTACGTCGCGACGGCGGCCGCGGGCTATGCGGCGCAGACGTCCATCGACGACCGCCACCGCTACGGCGCCCTCGGGGTGGCGGCGCTCGCCTTCGGCGCCGGAAAGTACGTGTCCTGGGAGGCCGCGAGCGCGTGGGCGGAGGGGATGCGGCGCCTCCGCGGCGCCCTCGACAAGCGGCTCTTTCCGTAACGCCTCTGGTAACCGCATAATTTGGCTGATCTTTAAACTCACTGGGCGGGCGTGTCCGGCGCAGGGCTTGATTTTGCGCTGCCGATTCCGAACAGCCAATGACAGGAGATTTTTCTTACTCAAGCGCGATCGAGTCAGGATTTGCAACAAGGTCCCACGACCGAGGCACGAAGCGTTTCCGATTCCGAGCACCTGGCTCCGCCGACCTCTCGGCTGCGCCTGGTGGTCGCTGGGGGCCCGCGGCGCATCGAGGAGCTCGACGGCATTCGAGGTATCGCCGTTCTTGCCGTCGTGCTGTTCCACTGTTTCGCTGACGCGAAGCCGCTCCCGCTCGCGCTGCGTGCTGTGCTCTTCTGAGGCACAACCGGCGTCGACCTCTTCTTCGTGCTCTCGGGTTTTCTCGTCACCCGGATCATTCTGGAGCATCGCGGGGCGACCAATCTGCTCCGCACCTTTTACCTGCGGCGAATTTTTCGGATCGTGCCGCTCCTTTATGCGGTCGTGGCGTTGGCGTACATCGGCCTCGAAGTGATTCCGCGACACCCGGGCCCGGTCAAGATGCCGTACATCTTTTACCTGGTCTTCGCCAACGACATCGCCGGCTATGTCACGGGAGACCTAGGAAAGATCGCTGTGCTGTGGTCCTTGGCGATCGAGGAGAAGTTCTACCTCCTCGCGCCGTTCATCGTGCGGCTCGGCGACATGCGCATGAAGGTCGCGCTCGTCGTCGCATTAATGGCGGCGAGCGGGCTCCGCCAAGGCTACCTCTTCCTTAGTCTCGACGGTGTCCCACCCCTATCCTTATATATTTTTCGATGGGAAGCGTTGTGCATCGGCGTTTTGATCGCCTTGGCGGAGAAGCCGATCGCGGCCCGCCCGCGGCAGATGTCGCGGCTTTTCGGCGCCGGGTTCGTCATCAGCTTCAGCGCCGCCGCAGTCCTCCATGCGAACGCGCCCGGCCTCGCGGCCGCTTCCCTCGAGATGCTGGCGATCGCCTGCATCTATGGGAGCGCCGTCGGGCTGGCGATCACGTTGAGCGGCACGAGATCCACACGCCTTCTTCGGAATCGCTCGCTTAGGGAGTTAGGTGGGATCTCATACGGCATCTACGTTCTGCACCAGCTGGTCAGAATCGTGATCGACTTCGCCTTCAAGTTTCTCGCGCCGGAGTCCGAGCTGGTCGAGTCGCTCGTCGTGCCGTTGGTCGCCCTCGCGGCGACCGTGGCGCTCGCCAGCCTGTCTTGGCGTTGGTTCGAGGCGCCGCTCGTCCGTTATGCGCAGCGGCGCTTCACCTACGGAACGCCCGAACGGGCTAATGGCGGCGATCAGTGATCTTGGCGGGTCTGCGGTGGCGAGTGGCGGACAATGAGTTCGCTCCGAAGGAGCCTAAAAGCTGAACAGATCGAAGTTCATATGATATACGGCCTCCGCCGGCTCCTTCTCGATCTTCGCCGCCGCCGCCGCCAAAAACTCCATGAACATCGACTTGAGCTCCAGCTTCAGCGCCTCCGTCCCCGAGAACGTCGCCGAGAAGAAGTGGTCGGTCGGCGACGCCGCCAGCTGCCGCCGCTCGATCCCTTTGAGCCGCATGACGCTCCCGTGCGTGCGCGCGAGGACCGAGCCTTCCGGGAGGTGCATCGTCGGCACCTTGAGCTCGTAGACGCCCTTTTTGCGGAGGACCAGGATCTTCATCAGCTCGAGCACGGCGAGGACGGTCGCGAACCGGGCGAGCGGCAGGCCGAGCGCCTTGGCGACCAGCGGGGGGTTCGCCAGATACCGCGGGATCGTCAGGTACATGTGCACGAGCGAGCAATACGGGTCGGCGTAATACTCCGCCACGTGCCCGGCCTCGACGGGCGCGGGCTCGCGTTTGAGCGCGGCCTCCGAGCTGAGCTTCGCCGCCTGGATCTTCTGCCGCCGCTCGACGAGCCGGCGTTTGCGCTCGGGCGACTGGCAGCGCTCGGCGTCGAGCAGCAGGAGCAGGTAGTCGAGCTCGTCGGCCGTCAGCCGCAGGAACCGGCCGGCCTCATAGAGCTGGTCGGCGTTGAGGTGGGCCTCGCCATTCAGCACGTGGCTCAGGTAGCTCCGCTGGATCTTCGCCTGCCCGGCGAGCCGCGCGTAGCGGAACGTCGCGTCGCCGGCTTTGCGCGCGTCCGCCGCTTCCCGAAGGAACTGCTTGTAATCTTTGTAAGAATAGATGTTCATTTTTTATCAACAGAATGACTATAATTCATTATTACATAATATACAACGACGGCCTTCTGCCCTAAATCGTTGCCTGGGGGAATGCTCGACGGGCGACTGGCGCCAGAGCGATTCCGCCGCGACCTCGCCGGAGGCCGCTGGTTCCGTTCCGAAGGCGCTCGATTCGTACTCCCGCGTCTAAAGATGGAGCCCGCAGCCCGAGGTGGCGCTTAGCGGCGGTCGGTCCGTAGCCGATCGAACGTGCATTCTGGAGCGAGGGTTTTGGCTTGTCCGGACAGGGGCATGCCATTACCCTCGCTTTCGTGACCGAAAAGCCCGCTCCCAACCTCGCCTTCGGCGCGCTCCTCCTCGGCGCCGTCGGCATCGCCTTCGCCGCGGTCTTCGCCAAGCTCGCCGTCAATGCCGACGGGCTCGTGGACGGGGTGCGGCTCTCGCCCGTCGCGGTCGCGTTCTGGCGTATGGCGTTCGCGCTGCCCTTCTTCTGGGTCGTCGTGTTGCTCGGGAAAAAGCGCGGGAAAGGGCCGATCGCCGGCGCCACGCCGCCGGGGCTCGTGCTGCTCCTGCCCGGGCTCTTCTTCGCGGTCGACATGGGCGTGTGGCATTGGTCGTTCGAGTTCACCTCGGTCGCCAACGCGACGCTGGAGGCGAACGTCGCGAGCGTCATCGTGCCGCTCGTCAGCTTCATCTGGCTGGGCGAGCGCTTCACCTGGGTGTTCGTGGTCGGCGCGCTCCTCGCGCTCGGCGGGATGGCGCGGCTCGTCGGCTTCTCCCTCGGGGCGCAAGGCGACGCCTGGATCGGCGACCTGATGGGGCTCGGCGTCGCGAGCGCTTACTCCGCGTACCTGATCGGCACGAAGCTCCTGCTCGGGCGCCACCCGGTGACGTTCGTGATGGCCTGCGTGACGACGG
>JAYVWD010000826.1:0-3678 GCA_043786345.1 Pseudomonadota bacterium | reverse complement strand
GGCGCCGGCGCCACGAGCGAGAGGATGAGCTCGAGGCTCCAGGCGGTCTCGCGGAACCACTCGGCGGGCGCGAGGCGCAAGATATCGTTATCAAAGATCAAAAGACCTTCAGCCAGGCCCTTGGCGAGGACCGGGCGTGGCGCTAAACAATGCCCCGTTTGGCGGGCGATGCGCGCCAGATCGACCCCCCGCGCGGTGCGCAGCCCGCAGCCGACGTACTCGAGCAGCCAGTCCTCGTCCGTGCGCTCGCCGTGCACCTCGGCGCCGAGCGCCTGCGCATAGTCCGCCGGCGCGAGCGACGCCGCCAGCCGCGCCGCGCCGGCCGGGTCGGGGGCGAGGAAGCGACGCTCGTTCCGCCCGTATTCCCAGCGCACGCCGGCGCGCGCCGCGCGCCAGTCGGGCAGGTAGCCGTGCGCGCCCGCGCCGAGCCCGAGGAACGGTCCGGCATCCCAATAGAGCCAGTTGTGGCGGCAAGTGTGCCCCGGCTTCGCCCAGTTCGAGACCTCCTCGTGCACGAACCCCGCGGCGCCGAGCAGCGCCCGCGCCTCCTCGTAGAACGTCGCGAGCCGCTCGTCGGCCGCGGGCACGAGCCGGCCGCGGGCCGCGGCGCGGCCGATCGGCGTGCCCTCGGCGTAGGTCAGGTTGTAAAGCGACAGGTGCTGGACGCCGTGCGCGAGCGCGCGGGCCAGGTCGGCGCGCCAAAGCGCGTCCGTCTGGCCGCCCCAGCCGTAGATCAGGTCGGCGTTGACGCTCGGGAAGTGGGCCAGCGCCGTGTCCAGCGCCTGCGCCGCTTCGGCCGCGCCGTGGACGCGCTTCAGGCCGGCGAGCCCGCCGGCGTCGAAGGTCTGGACGCCGACCGAGAGGCGGTTGACGCCGAGCCCGCGCCACACCTTGCAGCTTTCGGCGGTGACGTCGTCGGGGTTCGCCTCGAGGCTCACCTCGCACCGGGGCGCCAGGTGGGGCGCGATGAGCTCGAAGAGGGGCGCCAGCTCGCGCGTAAACAGGCTCGGCGTGCCGCCGCCGAAAAAGACCGAGGAAAACCGCGGCGGTGCCGCCGCCCACCGGGCGGCGGAGCCGACCCAGGCCGTGAAATGGTGCCCGAGGCGCTCCAGATAGGTTTCGGCCAGATCGCCGGTGAAATTCGCCGTTTTGGCGAAGTCGCAGTAGTGGCAGAGCGCCTTGCAAAAAGGCACGTGGATATAGAGCCCGAAGGCCTCAGAGGGTTCAGACATGCGCGACTTTTAGCACATTCCAAAATGCCGAGAAATCGGTATCATGGTGGGACCAATCACCCGGACCAGCAATCGTTTCGAGAGGATCGCCCCATGAGAACGCGTGTCAGGCTCGCTTTCGCCATCACCACGCTCGCCCTCGCGGCCTGTAAGACCGGCGGCGGCGGCCGGCTCAAGGACGACGAAACGCCCGTTGCGCCCCCGGCCGAGCAGCCGGCCGCGGACCAACCCGCCGCCGGGCAGCCGGTCGCGGCGGGCGCCTTCGACACCCCGGCCGGAGTCCCGGCCCCGTTCGCCAAGGGCGACGCCAACGGCCTTTTCTGGGAGGCCCGCTTCAACTTCCCTCCTTGCGACCACCCCCCGCACAAAAAGGGCACCTGGTGCACGACCGACGACACCAAGGCCGCCGCCGCCCAGAGCGGCGTCGAGGCCGAGATCGCGGCCTGGGCGAGCGACCCCAAGGTCAAGTCGATGCAGCTCGCCTTCTTCTCGTTCTCCGACATGCCCGTGATCAAGACGCTCTGTGAGGCCGCGAACGCCCGCGACATCAAGATCACCGTCTACCTCCATAAGCAGAACATCCCGACCCCGTCGGCCCAGAAGCTCGCCACCTGCGCCCCCGGCAAACTCACCCTCGTGCCGCGCGGCACCGAGTTCGGCACGGGCTACCTCGCCCACGCCAAGATCGTGCTCGCCAGCGAGTTCACCGACCCCGAGCCGATCCACCTGATGGGCGACGCCGAGCGCGGCGCCGCGGAAGAGACCGTGACGCACTGGACCTCGGGCAGCGCCAACATGTCGTCGTTCGGTACCTCGCTGCACCTCGACAATTGGCTCTTCTTCACCGCGAAGACCAAGGAGTACCTGGCCCAGGAGAACCTGTGCTTCTTCCACGCGCTGCGCACGATGCAGAACGTCGGGGACGCCCTCGCCGACCGCACCGACTTCGCCAAGAAGAACGACGAGTGCCTGAAGGGCATCACGATCCCGTTCCGGAACGACATCGTGTTCTACCCGGTGCCGCACGCCAAGATCACCCGCCAGATCTACCCGCAGGTGAAGAAGATGCTCGATGGCGCGCAGTCCGAGATCAAGGTCGTGATCCACCGCATGACGACCAGCGGCATGTACGGCCCGCTCAAGGACGCGAAGCTCCGCGGCGTCGACGTCAAGGTCATCAACGACGACGACACGCTCCGCACCGGCAAATGCGAGGGCGGCGCGGCGATCGACCAGGGCGCGCAGGACGTCCAGGCGTACCGCACGCTGTCCGGCGTCGGCGTCCCGGTCACCTTCCTCGAGACGAACGGCGAGGTCGGCCAGCTCGCCCACAACAAGTTCATCGTCGTGGACGACAAGATCCTCCTCCAGGGCGCCGGCAACTTCACGGCGACCTCGCTCAACATCAGCAACCTCGGCAACCTCGAGGACTTCTACATCATCACCGAGCCCAACATCGTCAAGACCTATTCCAAGGCATGGGACTACCTCCGCTCGATCTCGACCAAGGCCGAGGACCACGAGGTCGGCGGCCATAAGGACATCGCCCTCAAGATGGGCGGGCAGTTCGGCGCGGACCTGGACCCTTCGGTCTGCAACCAATAAAAAACGCGGACGAACGAAGACGACCGGCCCTCCCTGGACCGGTCGTTTTCGTTTGGAGGTCACACGGCCGCTTAGGGCACCGTGCGCCGGGCTTCAGTTTTCGCCGCCCGCCGCCTTGTTGGCCTTGCGGAAGTCGCTCGGCGACTCGTAGCTGTCTTGGGCCCAAACGCCCTTCTTGGCGTTGCGGGCCGCGGCTTCGGCCGCGGCATAAGCCCTCTTGTCGACCGCGTTCGTCGCGTACTTGTACGCTTCGGCGAGGCCGGCTTGCACGAGCTTGATGTTCTGGAGCTGGTTTCCGAGGTAGAACTCGCCGACCGTCCGGCCGTACGGGTCCTTCTCGATCTCGCGCAGCTGGACGTGCTTGCCCCGGACGAGCGAGATCAGGAGGTCGCGCGCATCGATGCCGAGCGGTTGACCCTTGCCGTCTTCGCCGCCCATGACTTCGGGGGCGTCGATGCCGGCGAGGCGGATCGTGATGGTCGTGCCGTCGCTCTTGGTGAGGACGCAGGTGTCGCCGTCATGGCAGCGGTTCACGAGCGCGTCTTCGGTGTCGAACGGGAGCTTCGTCGCGGCGGGAGGGGGGGCCGAAGCCGGCTGCTCGGCCGTGAGGGGCGCGACCGCCGCGGGGGTGGGCTTCTTCTTCTTCCACTTCTTCCAGTACTCGGTGTCGCTGGCGCCGCCGCTGCTGCCGCAGCCGCTGAGAGACAGGCCGAAACCGGCGAGGAGCGCACTCATGAGCAGGGTGCTGGGCTTCATTAATCACCTCAGATTCAGGTTCAGCTTCAGGAGAGGAACGGGGAGCTTCAATAGGAGCTGCTGGCCAGCAGACCAATGGAGATTC
>JAYVWD010000825.1:0-3922 GCA_043786345.1 Pseudomonadota bacterium | reverse complement strand
CTTTCGAGGGCGAGCTCGACGCTGCCTTCGCGGATCTTGGTCTTGGAGATCTGCTCGAGGAAGTCGGGCTCTTTGCACGTGAACGTCACGTCGACGCCGGAGGCGCCCTTCGGGGTCACCTTGACGCCGTGCGTCGTGCCGAGCTTGCTTTCGAGCGAGCTCTTGACCGCGGCGGGGGTCACGCCCACGCCTTTTTTGATCTCGGCCGTCGTGTCGAGCTCGAAGGTGTACTCGCCATCCTTCACCTTTTTCCAGGACTTGGCCAAGGCCGCCTTCGGCGCGCCGCCGTCCAGCTCGATCAAGGTCTTGGCGCCGGCGCCGAAGCCGACCGGCGCAAAGAGCAACGCCGTCATCGCGACCATGATCTGCGCGAATTTGTTACTGAGCTTCATCCGAGGGGACCCTCCCGTGTTGTTTCCTGACCACTGACCTTGCAACCATCATGCGCGCGGCTCCCGGGGAGCGCGCCCCGCCAACCGGCCGATATTAGGGCTTTCGAATCTTACCTGCAAAGTTTTTTGACAGGCCGGCGTGGTGATTTCGCCACGCCCACCGTGTCACGGCAACTCCGCGTAGCTCACCACTTTCGCCGGAACTTCCTTGGCCGCCGGGCTCTCGATGACCTTGAGGTCGAGGATGACCTTCTTGCCCGAGAGCTTCTTGAGGCCGTCGGGCACGTCGGCCAGCGAGCGCACCTTGCCGTCGTCGCCCGTGATCTGGAAGCCGCCGTCCTTCTCGCCGAGCGCGCCGACGACCGCGACGCGGCCGTTCGGGAGCTTCATGACCTGGAAATCTTTCGGGTCGACGCAGGTTTTTTCGCCGGACTTGGCCCGGTGCCAGTCGCCGGACACCTTGACCGTCATGCCCGTCAGCCGGCCGATGCGCTTGGCCATGTCGCCGCGGCAAACCGCGGGGCCCTCGAACTTGTCGGTCTCCGTGAGGATGACCTTCTGACTCAAGGCCGAGCCGACGACGCGTACGATCCCTTGGATGTCCTCGGCGAACGCCGCGGACGCCGGGACCGTCAATGCAAAAATCAGGAGGGCGCGCTTCATGGTCACCTCACTTCACGCGGACGGCGGAGACGGCCGCCGATCCCGAGTCCTCGGCCGACGTGCCGTCGGGGAGCGTGAAGGTGACCTTCGCGTCGTCGCCCGCCACGGTGTAGAGGATCGGCTTGGTCTGGTAGTAGGTCACCTCGGCCGTCGCCGTGGCGCCCATCTTGTCGTCGATGAAGTTCTTCGCCTCGGTCACGCCGCCGAAGTCGTTGAAACGCATGCCGAAGGTCTTGCCCGCGTTGCCGTTGAGGTCGGTGACCTCCTTGACCGGGCCCTGCGTCGCGTATTTGCCTTGGACGCCACCGTCGACCGTCAGGCCGTCGAGGATCAGCGCCCCGAGGTGGTTGCCGAGGGTCTCGCTCCAGTCGCCGCCGGCTTTCGCCGCGAGGCCCTGGGCGCCCTTGCCCGTGGGGTTGGTGACGACCGAGGTGATGAAGTCGAGGCCGCCGCCGCCGGCCATCTTGCCGCCGTCGAACTTCACGCCGCCCTTCTGGCTCGAGAGGTAGAACATGAGGGCTTGGGCCGCGCCGCGGTCCTGCGGCTCACCGCTGCCGGCATTCAGGAACGTCGCGGTGCCGAAGGCGAAGGTCGACAGGAACTTCTTGGCGAAGCCCTCGAAATTTTCCTCGCCGTAGCCCCAGGCGTCTTCCATGAAGTGGGCGATGCCCTCGTCGACCGCGGTGTTTTCCGGGTTCACCGGGCTGTTCACGTAGTTGCGGAAGTAGTCCATGATCGCGTGCTGCATCTCGTGGGCAACCGTCGAGTGCCAGAGCTTCTTGGCGAGGGCCGCGTCGCTGCCGCCGGGAGGCGAGGGGAGCTTGGAGAAGTCGGACATCATGTAGAGCATCGGCTGCTTGGCTTCCTTCGCCATCTTGCCGATGAAGGCCCCCGCGAGCTTGAAGTCCTTGTTGCCGGGCCAATGGTCCGTGTTGGTGAAGTCGATGATCGCGACGACCGGCTTGAAGGTGAAGCCGCCGGCGGGGACCATCGCATTCTTGTAGATCGTCTCTTTGTACGATTTGACGACCGTTTTCACGGTGGCCTCGATCGCGGCCTTGTCGGACTCGGTCACGGGCGCGTCGATGAACACGAGGCAGTAGTCGCCGCCGTCGATGGCCGCTGCCGGCATCGCGACCGTATCGGCGGCCAGGTCGTCGTCCGGAATCACCAGCTTACCCGTGGGACAGCCGCCATCGGTCGTGAGGGCGAGCGGCGACCGGAGGCTCCGGGCCCCGCCTTTTTGCGCGGCGCGGCGGTAGCGGCCTTCGGTGGAATCGGCCGTCACGGCCGCGGTTCCCGCGAGGAAGCTCGCGCCGACGGCGGCACGCCGGTCGAGGGCGCGCGCGATCGCCCAGAAGTCCTCGCCTTGATCGAGGCCCTTGGCCGGGTCGAAGCGGTTGGCGAGGGTGCGTCGGTCGTGGTCCATCGCGAGCGCCATCTGCGCCGGGTCGTCGGCGAACAGGGTCGGCTCCGCGAGGCGCAAGCCCGCGCCGGTGCCGGCGGTCGCCGTGAACGTGTATTTCGGCCCCGTGAGGGCGCCGCCTTCGACGTTTCCGAGGAGGTAGGGCATCAGCACGAATTGCGCGCCGGCTTCGACGCCGGTGAAGTCGAGGACGACCTTACCGTCCTTCGCCTTGGTGTTGAAGCCCGAGCCGGGCTTACAGTCCTCGCCCGTACAGCCTTTGGCGTCGTCCTTTTTGTCGTCGCCGCCGCAGGCCCCGAGCCCGAGGCTGAGCAGCAGGGGCCACGCGGCGCGCACCAACTTGGAAAGCGTCAACACGATCAAAATCCTCCTAGGTCACGGAAAGCGAATTCACGGTCGTTCGAAGTCTTCTGAATTGTAGCGGAAAGTTTCGGTCCAATTGTCGCAAGAACCAGGCCCAAACCCCAAGCTTATTTTGGAAACTCGCACACCACGGCGTCGAGCCGGCTGGGGCGGAGCCCGGCGGCGCAGGCGAGCGCCTCGAGCTCGCGCTTGGCCTCGCAGACGGATGCCCCATTGGCTGCGAGGGGTTTCGGCAGGGGCTCCCCGATCACTTTAAGCGCGCGGCAATAAGCCCGCCGTGGCGGGTCGTTACACGGCGCGGCCGGCGGCAGCGGGCACTCGCCTTCGAGGGCGTCGAATTCGCACGTGACCCTGGCGAGGTTTTTCGGATCGAGGTTCTGACGGCAAGCGGCGGTGCGCAGCGCGAGCTCGGCCAGACACTGGTTCAAGCCGAAGGCGTGGAGCTGCTGCGCCGGGCTCAGGTCCTGGGCGCCGTAACCCTTCGCGGCGCAAACGGTCGGCACCAAGGCTTCGGGGCAGGCCGGGTGCCGCGGCGGGCAGCGGCCGTCGCTCGGGTCGGGAATGCACGAGACGCGGCCGAGCAGCGAGGGGCTCAGGTTCGCCGCGCACGCGGCCTTCGCGAGCGCCAGGCGGGCGGCGCAAGGGCTCCGGCCCCAGGCCATGAGCTCGCGGGACGGCGGCAGCGGCCGGCTGTCGTAAGCTTTCGCCGCGCAGGCCATCGTCAGCGGGGTGTCGGAGCAGACGGACGCGGCGACGGGGCATTCGCCCGGCCCCGGCGCTCCCGCGGGGAAGCCCGGCGCGCCGGCCGGCGGCCCGGATTTGAGCACGACTTCGTCGCCTTCCGCCGTGGTGCGGCAGCCGGCATTGAACGCGGCGAGCGCCGCGGCGACGATGGCAAAGCGAAGACGGCTCATGGCTCGCACCATCTTACGCGGTTCGGGACGCGCAGGGCAACGAAGTCTGTCGAGGAATGCTCGGCGGCAAGGAGCCGAGCGGCGCGGCAGATGGCCGTTGATCGGCAGCCTTCAGCTCTTGGGGAGCGGGATCTCGATGCCGCCGGAGGCGGACAGGGTGGGCT
>JAYVWD010000824.1:0-2515 GCA_043786345.1 Pseudomonadota bacterium | reverse complement strand
CTCCTGGACCCGCCGGATCGGCGGGGTGCTCGCTTGGATGTTCGGCGGGAAGGCGCTACACTGAGGCCGTAAGCTCAAGGGGGGAATCATGAAAAAGCCTGCTGCGGCCGCGCTGCTCTTATTTTTTGGCTCCGCCACCGCGCGCGGCGCCGACCTGGAAAAGCATTCCAAGGTCGACGTCACGTCCGTGCCCAAAGCCGGCAACCTCGAGCTGACCTTCAAGGTCCTGCCGACGAACGGCCTGCACATCAACCTCGACGGCCCGTGGAAGCTCGAGATCAAAGGCCATGAGGGCCTGGCGTTCGACAAGGACACGCTGGCCAAAAAAGACCTCAACGAAGGCCTCACCGGCTTCGTCGTCACGACCAAGGCCGCCCCGGCGAAGCCGGCCGGCGAGCTCGAGTACGCGCTCACCGCCTTCGTCTGCACCGACGACAAGACCGCCTGCTTCCGCGAAGTCCACAACGGCAAAGCGACCTGGAGCGTAGCCGCCAAATGACCTGGGAAGCGCTTGCCGACGTCCTCGCCCGCCTCGAGTCGGGAACGCCGCCACCGCCCTGGGCCGGCGTCTTTGGCGCGAGCGTGCGTCCCGAGGACGCCGACCTCGTGCTGATCCCGGTGCCCTGGGACGCCACGGTCTCGTACGGCGCGGGAACGGCCAAAGGGCCGGAGGCGATGACCTCGGCGAGCCACCAGCTCGACCTCGAGGATCCGTTCTTCCACAAGCCTTACCGCTGCGGCATCACGATGCTGCCCGCCGACGCCGAGATCACGGGGCTCAACGGCGAAAGCCGCGTCCGCGCGCTCAAAGTCATCGAGTCCGAGGGCGGCGTCGACGGCGGCGACCCCGATCTGACCGCGGTGAACGCCGCGAGCGCCCGCGTCAACGCCCGCGTCGAGGCGCTGGCGAAGGAGCAGCTCCAGGCGGGGCGCCTGGTCGGCGTCGTCGGCGGCGACCACTCCTCGCCGTACGGCCTGATCAAGGCCTTGGGCGAGGTCCACGGGCGCGAGGGCTTCGGCATCCTGCACGTCGACGCGCACTTCGACCTGCGCCGCGCCTATGAAGGCTTCGCGCACTCGCACGCCTCGATCATGCACAACGTGATGGAGACGGTCCCGGCCGTGCGGATGCTCGCGCAGCTCGGGATCCGCGACTACTCGGGCGAGGAGAGAGCCTACGCGCACGGCCTCGGCGCCCGCGGCGCGCAGTACACCGGCGCCGCGCTCTTCCGCCGCAAGGCCCGCGGCGAGAGCTGGGACCACATCGTGCGCGAGATCCTCGGGAAGCTGCCGCAAAACGTCTACGTGTCGTTCGACGTCGACGGCCTGGACGCGGCGTTCTGCCCGGGCACGGGGACGCCGGTGCCCGGCGGGCTGAGCTACGACGAGGCGCTCTACCTTATCGAGGAGCTCGCCACGAGCGGGCGCCGCATCGTCGGCTTCGACCTGTGCGAGGTCGCGCCCGGCGAGGGCGGCGACGAGTGGGACGCCAACGTCGGCGCCCGCCTGCTCTACAAGCTCTGCGGCGCGGCCCTGCACAGCAACGGCAAGTGCAAGCTCACGGAATCCTGAGAATCAACGCGCCCGCTTCACCGGCTGCTCCGCCCCGACCCCGTAAGGCCCGCTGGCGATCTCGTTGGCGTCGCCCGTGTCGTGGATCCAGCCCGTGACGGTGCTGCTGACGAAGGCCAGGTCGCTCGAGAGCTTGCTCAGCCGGTCGAGCAGGAGCAGCGCGTCCTGCTGCGTCTTGGTCAGGCCGTCGGCGGCGTCGGCCACCGGGTGCGCGAGGTCGCCGAAGAGCAGCGCCGTGACGCTCGCGCGGCCGTCCGGATCATAAACTGATTGTTGTTTATCGCCGACGGCCGCGTCGGCGCCGAACACCGCCGTCACCTGCAGGAACTCGTCCCGGTCCTCGGAGCCGCGCAGCGGCAGGAACTTGTGGACCTCGGGGCGCCCGAGGTCGGCGTGCAGCTGGCGCACGGCCGAGACCAGCTCGGCATAGCGCCTGTGCGCCTCGGCCATCCCCTTCGCGACGGCCGGCCGGTCGAGCGGCGGCGCGCCCTCGCCGGCCGCCAGGAGCTTGTCGTAAAGGCCGAAGGCGACCTCCAAAAAGACGTCGCCCCGGGCTTCGAGCGCGTCCAGGTCCTTGGACAGGAGGCGCTGCCATTCGGCCTCGGGAACCGTGTCCGTCAGCTCGAAAGCGCTCTCAGGGCCCGAGGACAGGGTATCGTCGAGGAGCACGCTGTCGGCCTTGGTCGGGAGCTCCGTCCGGGCGGCGACGTCGTCGGCGGGGCTGTAAGGGTCGCCGTTGGCCGGGTCCACGAGCTCGAGGCGCGCGGCCGCGGCGGGGTCCATGAGCTCGAGGCGCGCGGCCGCGGCGGGGTCCACGAGCCCGAGGCGCGCGGTCGCGGCGGCGGTCAGGTCGGCCGGCAGGGGGACGGGCGGCGCGGATTCGGTGCCGGCGGTCGCCGGCCCGCCTGCGGCGGCCGGGTCTGCCGGGGCCGCGGCGGCCGGG
>JAYVWD010000823.1:0-3001 GCA_043786345.1 Pseudomonadota bacterium | reverse complement strand
AACGTCACGCGGATCGACCCCGTCACCGGGGCGATCGTGGCGGTGATCGACGCGAAGAACCCAGGCTTCGGCGGGGACATCAGCGCCGGGAACGGCGGCGTGTTCGTGACGAGATTCGGGACGCCGGTAACGCACATCGATGCGGCGACGAACAAAGTCGTGGCGGCGTACCAGGGGAGCGGGTTCGGGGACGCGATCCGGGCGGGGGCGGGGTATGTGTTCGTGTCGGGGGGGAAGTTGACGCAGATCAAGTTTTAAGGCCTACGCCTTGCCCCTTGCACCCGGGGCTCTGCCCGGGGTGCAAGGGGCAAGGCAAAATCAAAGCCTATTCAAATACCCCAACACCGCGTCCCGCTCCCCCGCCGCCAGCGCCGCCCGCACCTTTGGCGGCGGCATCGCCAGCTTCGGCTCGGTCGTCGTGAGCCGTTCCTTTATCGCCTCCGCGAGGGAAACGAACGCCGCCTCGTCGCCGACGAAGACGACGTGCGTCGCCCCCGGCGTGTGGCATGCACCGCACGCGCTTTCGAGGATGGGCTCGATCTCGGCCGTGAACTTCGACGGAGCCGGAGGCGAGGCCGGAGCGGCCTCGCCTTTGGACTCTTTCTTCCCGCAACCCGTGAGGATCAGCGCGGCGCAGAGCAGGGCGTAACGCATGGGAACCTCCTCACGGGGCGACGACGAGCCAGAACCTGGCGTCGTGGAAGTAGTGGTCGATCAGGGCGCCGTCGGTGAGCGAGTCGTAGGGCTCGGCGATGACGCAGTCGTACGAACCGCCATGCGGCGCCATGTCCGAGCCGTGGTCGCAGGGGATCCCGTCACTGGTGTGGAGGGCGTGGATGACGGAGTCGTCGTTGATGAGGCGGAGGCTGTCGCCGATCCTGACGGTGACGAGCTCCGCGCGGGTATTCCACGAGCCGGGGGCCGTACCGGCGCGGATATGGAACTCGACGACGGCGGCTTGGGCCCCGGCGGCGAAGAGGGCCGCGGCGGCCGCGAGTCCGAGGCACAAACTATTGAAACGCATAAATAAATCCTCCAGTGACGGTTGTCGCACCCACTGAGGCTAGGCCATCCTGCCGCGCCGGCGAACGAACACCGGGTCTCAATCCTGATCGGATTTGACGCGATCGCGGCGCCCCCGGGTCCCGGCGCCTCCAAAGCCCCTGAAACCGCCGTAAGCTCTCATCTACATTGAATTTCGACCAGCTGGCCAACTCTTCAAGTGCGAACTTTTGGCGCATCAGGTACCATTCTTCCCACATCGATCCTTACATCGGTAGACGGTCATTCACAGGGAAGGGGGGACCACCATGGCTATGAGGAATTTTGTCTCGATTTTGGGGCTGGCGGCGATGGCCACGGCCTGCGGCATCGCGACGCAAGGCAGCGGCACGAAGTCGCTGACCGACCAGGATTTTCCCGGCAAGAAGTTTTACTTCGGCTGGGGCGTCAATGGAAACGGCAACGGCTCCATGGACAATGAAGTGAAGTATGACGTGCTCCATACGCACGACATCTTCACGAAGGCCGTCGGCGGCAAATACACCGGCACCAAGCTCATCGGCGAGGACCAGGTCACTGGCCGCGCGATCAAGAGCCAGTGGCAGACGCTCGCGAGCACGATGAAGGCCGACGACATGTACCTCCAGTACAGCAGCGGTCACGGCTATCCAGGCGGGCTCGAGGCCGGCGTCACCTACACCGACATCATCAACGCGACCCTCGGCATGCAGTCCAAAGAAGTCGTGATCTTCACGATGGCCTGCTACTCGGGCGGCCTCGTCGATGCCTTCAACGCCACGGCCGTGCGCAACCGCTGGAAAGACTACCAGGCTCACGGCAAGACCCTCTTCGTCATGGCTTCCAGCAAGGCCGACCAAGAGTCCAGCACCGGCCCCGGTACGGACCCCGACGAGCCGAACGGCCCGGATGGCTCCGCCGGCAGCGCCTTCGGCCACAGCGTTTGGAAGGCCCTCATCGGCTACGCCGACAAGACCGCCAACGGCGGCGACGGCGACGGCGTCGTGTCCCTCAAAGAGATCAGCAAGTACGTCGTCGACGACACCGAGAGCGAAGGCGGCCACACGCCGGTCTTCACGGGCTCCTACGACGAGGCGCTCAAGATCGCCAAGACGCCGACCTTCGAGGAGGCCCGCCGCCTGCTCGGCGACAGCCAGGAAGGCCGCGCCACCCTCGAGACTCTGATGAACGACGGCGTCCTCGCCCCGGGCACCTGAGCTCGGACCAGTTTTCGCAATGAGACGCCCCGGCCCTAAAAAGCCGGGGTTTTCTTGCGCTACGGCGCCGAAGGCCCTACTTCTTGGCCGGGCACCCGACCCGCTTGAGTTCGGTCTTGCCGAGGACCGTCACCCCGTGCCCGGTCCCCGCGTCGTTGCTTCCCAGCACCGCGACCCCGGCGTTGCTGTCGGCGACCTTGGTGGCGCAGCCGACCTCGAGCACCGTCTTGGCCATCACCGTGACGTTCGCCTTCAGGCAATACCAGCCGTTCGGATTGGTGAGCTTGAGCGTCTGCTTGGACATCACGGCAACGGACGGCTTCACCAGGACCAGAGCGGGATCCTTGGTCGCCTCGGTGTCGGCGGTGTTGCCGCCGATGCCCATCACTTTGACGTTCGCGGCGAGCACCCGGTACTTCGGCAGCTCCTTGCCCTTGAACGGCTGCTTTTCGCCCCAGGCGTCGAGGCAGCGGCGGACCGCGGCGTCGTCGCCTTTTTCGGCCGCCCGGGCGGCCAACGGGGCGGCGGCGGCCGCGCTCAGGATCAAGAGGTCCGCGAGGATTTTCTTCATCAAGGTAAGCCCCTCCTACTTGGTCCTAAGGTATCATTGCGGGCATGAGCAGCAAGCGCCCTCTCATCCTCCTCGCCGCGACGGTCGTCGCCGCTGGCGTCGTCTTTTATCAGCCGCCGATCCCGCAGGACCAGGCCTACCATGGCTTTGCCGACGCCCGGCCGCTCCTGACGCTCGCCAACGCCCAAAACGT
>JAYVWD010000822.1:0-2305 GCA_043786345.1 Pseudomonadota bacterium | reverse complement strand
CGCAGCCCGACGCCACCGGCGCCGCGCCGGCGCCGGCCGGGCTGCCGCCGATGCCCGCGATGACGGCGCCCCCCGACGACTCGTTCGCCCCGGCGATGGCCGCGGCGGCCCCGCCGGCGACGCCGTCCGAGCCCGAGGCCGCCTCTGGCGGCGGCGCCAGCGAGGAACCCGCGGCGGCCGGCCTCGACTGGTGCGGCTGGGACAGCATCGACCCGGAAGAATTCTGGTACCGCGTCAAGGTCATCGAAGCCGCGGGCATCAAGCACGGCGACGACGCCTACGAGGCCAAGCAGCGCGAGTTCGGCTTCCGCGACCACGGGCACTTCCAGGACGTGAAAGACGCGTACTCCGCCCGCCACGGCGACGACCAGAACGCCTTCGCCCAAGCCGGCATCAACGCCACGATGCGGCTCTCGAAGGAGCAGATGAAGGCGGCGAAGCCGGCCTATGCCGACGTGAACGGCATCGACATCAAGACATACGGCTTGATCTCCGGCCGGCGCGGCCGCCTCAACCCGAACAACGAGGAGACCCGCGGCGCGCTCTTCGGCGAGTACGGGCTCAACGAGGCGACCTATGCCGAGGTGGATACGACCTGGCAGGCGCGCATGAAGGAGGCGATGACGGCCGACCCGATGGCGGGCGGCGCGCTGATGACGGAGTGGAGCCAGGGCTTCGCGCAGTCGAGCACCGGCCAATTTGGCGACGCGGCCCGCGCCGGCGCGGCCCAGGCCGGTGTCGACGGGGTGGCCGGCGAGGCGCCCGCCTCGGCCGAGCCGTGCAGCTTCGAGCGCTTCGTCGAGATCGAGCAGGCCCAGGCCGCTTGGTCCCAGCAGGGCCAGGACATCGGCGCGAAGCTCCTGGAGGTCTTCAACATCACGATCATGGATTGGTCCGACCTCGGCGCCTCCTGGAGCCAGAAGATCATCTCGGACATCAACTACGTCGGCCGCTACAACGCGGTGCAAGCGCAGATGTTCGCCAAGTACGGCGGCGTGCGGGCCGCCTGATCAAAGCTGGTCGGCCCTGGAATAGCCAGATTTCATTAGACAATCTGAAATGTAGTAAAGATTTGGGAGCCGGTTCCGAAGCAGGGGGTTACGAGGGGGCCGCCGCCGTGAACCGCAAGCCGAGCATCAAGATCGAGAAGCGCCAGGACTGGGACGTCATCCACTTCGTCGGGCCGGTCGACGAAGAGGCCGGAATCCACCTGATGCCCCTCTACGACCGCGTCGGGAAGAAGTGCGTCTTCAACTTCCGTGACGTCAGCTTCGTCAACAGCAACGGCATCCGCGCCTGGGTGCTCTTTCTCCGCGACTTCAAGGCCGCCCACGCGATCGAATTCGAGGAGTGCGCGCCGGTCATCGTGGCGCAGATGAACATGTTGCCGAGCTTTCGCCAGAAGATGCCGGTGCGCTCCGTCTACGTGCCGTTCTCGTGCCCGCAGTGCAAGCTCGTCTGCCACGAGCTCTATCTGGCGAAGGACTTCCCCGCGGACATCGACGCGCTGAAGGCCGGCCCGTGCAAGAAATGCGGCTCCCAGACCTCGACGGAAGACGTCGAGGAGGATTACTTCGGCTTCATGGACCTTTAGGACTCCCTCGCCCTGATCGAATGGGACGGCGCGAAGAACCCGACCGTCGACGTCCGCAGCTACGCCGCGGGGCTCACGGCCTCGCCGACCAAGATCAGCTGCGACTATGAGCCCGAGACCGTCGGCTCGGTGGATACGGCCCTCGGCGCCATTCCCTGTGTGAATTATGCCCGCACCTGCCGGGAGCCCGAAAAGACGTACCGCATCTCCGGCTGCCAGAGCCCGCAGGTCGCGATCACCAAGGACGTGGCTTATACGAAGGAATACCTCGACGACAAGGCGCGGTGCTCCGGAAAAGCTCCTGGACCTTGCTGGAAAACGTCGAAAACCAAGATTCTTTCCGAATTTTCCCGGGTCTTTCCGGGGATTTCCGGAAAAAGAGCGGGTGGCGCGCCAAGCTGTCGAGGGTCTCTCATTTGACAGTCATCGAAGGCGTTTTACTTTCATGTGAGAACGCTCGCCAAAGGAGACCCATTACATGCGCACCGTTCGCACGACCATCCTCGCCACCACCCTCGCCAGCCTCTCGTCGCTGGCCTTCGCCTACGACTTTCCCGAGGCGCAAGGCAACAAGCCGGCCGACCCCAACCTCGCGACGCTCGAGTCGATCTCGCACGGCGTCTCGACGATCGCCCAGCAGGCGAGTCGGGCCGTCGTGCTCGTCTCGACCGCGAAGACGATCCACGGCCAGCCCCTGGGTCGCATGAACCC
>JAYVWD010000821.1:0-2370 GCA_043786345.1 Pseudomonadota bacterium | reverse complement strand
ATCCTCGACTTCTCCAAGGTCGAAGCCGGCAAGCTCGAGCTCGAGATTCTCGACTTCGACCTCGACCAGTTGATCTCCGACATGGGCAAGACGGTATCCGTCCTGGCCCAGGGGAAGGGCCTAAAGCTGCAGGTCAGCAGCCCTCGGGAACTCGACAGGCACCTGCAAGGCGACCCGGGACGCTTGCGGCAAGTGCTGCTCAATCTGCTCGGCAATGCGGTGAAGTTCACCGATGCCGGCACGGTTTCCCTGGACGTCAAGGCGGCGCCAGCCGGCGCCGACCGCATGCAGTTGACTTTCAGCGTCAACGACACGGGTATAGGCATGACGAGGGACGCCATCAGCCGCCTGTTTCAACCGTTTACGCAGGCCGATGCCGCGACCACGCGTCGCTTCGGCGGCACCGGACTCGGTCTGTCCATCTCCAAGCGCCTCGTGGAGCTGATGGGCGGCGAGATCGGGGTGGAAAGCAGCCCCGGACGCGGGACGAGGTTTTGGTTCCAGCTGCCTTTTCCTCTATCCGCCAGCCGGCTGCCGCAGGCGGCGACCCCCCCCCCAAGCGTGCTGCCCGCCGCCACGGTCGTCCAGACTCGCCTGATCCTGGTGGCCGAGGACAACTTCATCAATCAAAAGGTCGCACTCTGCATCCTGGCCAAGCTGGGTTACCGCGCGGTCGCCGTCGGCAACGGCCGGGAGGCCCAGGAGGCGCTGCGGGCCGTGCCCTACGACCTGGTGCTGATGGACTGTCTGATGCCGGAGGTCGACGGGTACGAGGCGACGCGCCTGATCCGCGCCGATGCGGCGATCGCCAATCGCGACCTGCCGATCATTGCCTTGACCGCCGGAGCCGTCGTCGGCGAGCGGGAGCGCTGCCTCGCCGCCGGCATGACCGATTATCTATCCAAGCCGGTCAGGGTGCCCGAGCTGACTTCGATGCTGCAAAAATGGTTCGCCGATCGAGACCAGATCAAACCGGGGCCAAAGGTGGAGACCAGAACAAACCGGGGCTGAACTAACTTTTCCAAAGGCCTCAGGTGTGCTCAACGACGAGCTATGGTCGATGTTCGAAGGCTGGTATCCGGGGATGGTCAAAGAGAAGGCAGATAAAGGCGGCTAAGGAGGCGCTGGCGAAAGACTACGGAGACGAACCTGTGCCGGAGAAGGCGCAGAAGTCGTTTGCCGATCATGACGCCTGGAACGCGGAATCGGGGAATAAAGGAAGCGGGGTCGAGCAGAAGATGCTGCCCGGCAGATACCAAGTAAAACTGTCGCACGCTCCTAGTAGGCCGTCGACGAGATGCAGTAGAGGTTCGAAGCCGTATTGCAGGCGCTCGCAATTTGATCGAGGTAGGTGGTCGTCGTGCTGTGCCGGCCGCGCTGGCCCGACGAGCCGGCGGTCGAGTCGGTCCAATCGGCGCAGTAAAGGCCGGCGCCTTTCTTGATCCCCGTGTTTGCCGAGCCGGTCCAGGACCGGTTCGCCGAGGCGACGCCGTCCTCGGTCAGCGAGACGGCGGCCGCCAACGTGCCGTCGAAGAAGTCGGGCTCGGTCGTGGCGAGGAGGATGCCGTTGACGTTGCGGACGTTTCCGGAAATGACCAGCCGCGTGACCGCATCCGTCGTGCTGTCCGAGGCCACGATCTGCCAGGTCTTCGACGGGTCGAAGCGATTGCCCGCCGTCGCGCAGATGGCGTCGCCGCCGGCAAGTCCGCCGAGGTTGCCGAGGTAGGTCGCGGTGGTGATGAAAATCAGGTGCGAGGGCGTGCCGCTGTAGGCGCGAACGGGGAGCGTCGACGTCGCCGCGACGCGGCCTGCCGCGTCGAACAGGCAGGCCGTGTACGAGTAGTACGCTCCGGCATTGGTCGCCGTCGGGTCGACGAACGTCTCGCTGGCATAAGTCGTATAGGTCTTGACTAGTATGTCGGTCGTGCAGAGGTTCGACGGCGCCGTCGCCCCAGACTTCCGGCGGATCTCCACTTTCGAGTAGCCGGTCGTCGTGGCCGGGAAGGTGACGGTCACGTTGATGTTGCCGTTGGTCACGGTGCCCGTCGCCGCCGAGAATCCGACGAGCGGCTCGATCGTCTTGCTGACGCAGTAGAGCCGGGCCGTCCCGCTGCAGGCCTGCGTGCCGATGTCCGCCCAATTGGTGCCGATGCCCGTGACGCTGCCGTAGCGGCCGGTATTGCCGACGGCGGCGCTCGACCAGCTCGCGCAATGGTTGTTGACGGCATTGGCGCCCGAGCCCCGGTCGACGACGCCGGAATTGAGCGAGCCGGTCCAGGCATTGCCGGTGATCGCCGCGCCCGCTTCGTCAAAGCCCACCGCCGTGCCCCAGGCGCCGCCCCACATCGTGGCGAAGGTCGTGGCGACCGC
>JAYVWD010000820.1:0-4155 GCA_043786345.1 Pseudomonadota bacterium | reverse complement strand
ATGCTCGGCCGTCGCGTGCGCTTCGGGCCGGGCCTTGCCGTTGACCCCGCTCCCCTGGAGGACCCATCAGGAACGCGCAGAGCTCTTTGGCGAACTCGTCGATCATCACGCGCGCTCTCGGCAGCTTCGCGCGGTCGATCGGCATCGTCATGGCGCAGGCGGCGCGCTCCTCCATGGGGATCGAGTCGAGGGCGGCAGCGGCCATCGTCAGGCTTTGCCGGAGGCGTTTACGGTGCGCCGGCGAGGTCTTATCGCCGGCCTTCCGCGCCCAGATGAGCGGCGAGGCCTTCGTAAAGGTGTTCCCGCGCCGGGCCAGGAGCCCGAGGGTCAGAAGGCGTTCGATGGCGACTTCGACCTCGATGCGGGACAGCCGTAGGCGCCGCGCAATCCAGGCGGGATCGGCGCGGAAATCGTCGAGGAAGGTCATCTCGAGGATGGCGAAGTGCTGCCAATCGGCGATGGCGCGGTACGCCGCGTCGTCCAAGTCGACGGCGTCGGCCGGGGCCGGCGGGGACGGGGAGAAAAGGCGGTTTCGGGCGCTCGGGGACAACTCCAGCTTCGCGGCGATTTTGCCGACGGTTTGCAGGGAAAGGGCGCGACGGCCGCTCAACGCGCGCGAGAGCGAGCTCGCCGGGACGCCGAGCCAGGCCGAGAACGCGCGCAGCGAGTAGCGCGGGTTGGCGCGCATGCGACGTTCGAGTTCGCGCTCGAGCAGCTGGCAGACGAATTCTTTGGACACGGCGACCTCCAGTGCAAGGAGGTGTATCGCGGGGGCGTCTTCGGGCACAAGCCGGCTGGCAACGATCCGTTGCCCGCGGGCAACAGCCGCGCCGCGCGGATAAACCGCGGGATTCGCCCCCGGTGACCGCGAGCACCACGGATATTACAGGGGTTTGTCAGGCCGGCCGCCCGGCTGCTCGACCCGTCGCCGGCGCCCTTAGGCTCCTGCCGGTACATTGGGGCACCTTCAACCTGGCGCTACATGCGTGGAACGAGCCGGCGGAGACCTTGTTGGCGCTCGCGGCGCCGCGGGGCGTCCGGGTGTTGACGCCCGGCCTCGGCGAGGCGTTCGAGCCCGCCCGGGTCGAGGGCCCGAAGGCCTGGTGGCGCTAGCGACGGACGGCGGTCAGTGCCTGGTCTCGTGGCGATTCGGCGGACGCCGCGGGAAACGCGCCGAGATGATCATAACTACCTGAATTTAATAATAAATTAATAGCTCAGCGGCCGCCGGGAGATACCGATAACACCTCTAGCTATGGAGGCTAGAGATGGGCGCCCGCGAGCTTGATCAGGACTCACTGGAATTCACCCTTTCGGAGGGCACCCTCCGCTTGCTCCAGGTGATCGAGTCCACCGCGGACGAGACCGAGCGCGGCATGGCGATCCGCGCCCTCGCGTCGACGCGCACGCGCGACGCGGGCCGCATCCTGATCGAGACCTTCGACCGCTGCCTCTGGCGCGAAACCAAGGTCGCCGTCGTCCGCGCGCTCGGGCCGATGCGGCTCCAGCGGACCACGGAGTTCCTGATCGACCTCGCCTCGCAGCGGGAAGACCTCGGGCTCGCCGCCGAAGCGGTGCTGTCCCTCGGGGCGACGGGCGAGCCGATGGCCGGGGAGTTTCTCGTCAGCGTCCTGCAGGAGACCGACCATCCGCTGCATCGCGAGGCCGTCATCGCGCTCGGCGCGCACCCGGATTTTCCCTGCAATGCCGAGCTCGACGCCCTCTGGTCCCGGCCGGAGGCGCAGGCGTCGCCGACGCTGCGCCAGCATCTGCTCCTGGTCCAGAGCCGCCGCGGCGATGCCCGCGTCTGGCCGCGGGTGAAGGTGCTGCTGGATCCCACGTCGCCGGAACCCTCCGGCGCTTTGTTCAACGCGGCGTTGATCGCGGCGAGCATGTGCGGCGGCGTCGAGGCGCTGGACACCCTGCAAAACCTGGACACCCGCTACCGCTACTTCGCGAACCAGCTGCGCCAGCTCGCGACCGAGCGCCTCGAGCTGCGGCTCTCGCGCTCGGTCGAGGACGCCGTCGCCGCCCTCGTCGCGGCCGCGTCGCTCGCGACTCCGTCGACCCGGGCGACGCCGGCGCACGCGCAGGCGCTGCACTACCTGCGTGAATTCCCCGTCGCCGAGGCCTGGGAGGCCTATCGTTTGCTCGCCGCCTCCTCGGCCCCCGCCGTCGAGGTGATGGTCCGGGCCGCGCTCTTCGACCCCACCCGCCGCGACGAGGACCTGGGGTTCCTCGCCGCCCACTGGGACGCCCTCGACTGGGACGCGGCCGCCGCCCTCGCGCGCCAGCACGCCGCCGCGCACAAGGGCTTCGCCGAGCAGCTCGCCAGGCGCCTGTCGCCCGAGCAGACCGCCGCCCTCTTCATGCGCCTTCGCGAGCCCAAGAGCCTGCCGCTCCTCGCCGCGATCGCGGCCGACGCCGCGCAGGCGCCCGAGGCCCGCGTCAAAGCCGTCAACGCCCTCGTCGCCCAGGCGAAGATGGCGCCGCGCGCCGCGGATGCCGTGGCCGAGCGCCTGCTCGAGCTCCTGCGCGGCGCCGAGCGTCCCGACCTGAAGGCGCGGCTGGTGCGCGCGCTGGGGCAGATCCACCACGACGGCGCGCCGTTCCTCATCGCGCTCGCCGCGATGCTCAAGGACGAGGGCGTCGAGCGCGCCTCGATCTACGCGGCGCTCGCGCGCATCGGCTCGGACGAGGCCGCGCGCGTCGCGCTCCGCCGCCTGGGCAAGCTCGGCAACAAGCCGGAGGCGCACGCCGAGATCTCGCAGATCTTCGTGTTCCTGTCGTACACCGCGCGGCTGCCGGCAGGGGAGGAAGTCCCGGTGGCGCCGCGGGAGCTCTGGGGCGCGTTGACGCTGCCGCTGCTCGCGGTGCTCGCGCGGAACGGCCAGCCGGCGTATTCGCAGCTCATCGAAAAGGCCCTGCTTTCCAAGGAATTCAAGCTCCGCCTGCTGGGCGCCGCCGCGGCGAAGCACACCGGAAGCCCGAAGATCCAGGAGGCGCTCTTCGCCACTTTGGGCGACGCGAGCCCGAGCCTCGTCGGCCGCGCCTTGGACAGCCTCTGCGCCCGCGCCGACGCCGCCGGCCACCGCCGCCTCCTCGGCTGGGCCGCCGAGCCCGCGCGCGGCCGCGCCCATGCCCTGAAAGTCGCGCGCTCCCTGCGCCCCGACCCGAAGAGCGCCAACTCGCTCCTGCGCGAGGTCGATCAGCTCCTGAAAAAGGGCGAGAACGCCTTCGCCGACCCCGAGGTCCGCGAGGCCGCCGTAAACCTCCGCGACAACCTCCAGATGCTCGCCGGCACCGCGGCCGTCCGCGCGACCTCGTCCGGTGCCCCCGCGGCGCCCTCGCACGCCCTCGACGCCGACCTCTCCACCTTCGTGCACGGCTACCCGGGGTTCAGCGAGACGGTGAAGACCGTGCTGCGCAATGCCGAGCTCACCTATAAGCACACCGACCTCTTCGACGACCGCGTTGACAAGTCGACGATGATCGTGGAATACGTCAAGTCCATCGACATCCTGCTTCAGGAGCGCTTCGGCGCCGCGATCTTCCTCGACCAGCAGCCGCAGCTGCTACCCAAAATGCAGTCGCGCGTCGTGCAGCTCTCGCTCGACGACGAGGCAGCCTCGGCGGCGCAGGTCGTGAAGGACCTGCAGTGCGGCCTCCACTTCCCGGCTGACGCGTTCCCGGTCCACAAGCTGGTGACCGTCTCGCGCTCGATCGTCTCGGGCAAGATCGTAAGGGAGCAGTACTCGGTCATCGACGGCCTGCGCGCATGGGGCCTTCTGCTCCTCGTTTTTGGCCGAAAATTCAAGTTCCGCCAGGTCGAGGTCGAGCCGCTGCTCAAGGTCGCCGACCCGTCCAACGCCGCCGTCTCGGAGCTTGCCGCCGAGATGAACGCGCTCCAGGAGCTGCGGAATCAGGCGGCGCACCGGGCGACGATGCTGCAGAGCGTGAAGCTGGCGGAGGTGCGGGCGTTCAGCTTCAAGGTGCTCAATGCGCTGGCGGCGGTACTGGGCTGACCGCCAAGGCGCGAAATTTTTTAAAACCGCATAAACTGCACTACAAGGCTGCACCTGACCGCTGATGTCACTTAAGTAGCCGCAGAATTTGCGGAATAAGTCCCTCCGAAGGAGGGATTTTTTATGCCTT
>JAYVWD010000819.1:0-1833 GCA_043786345.1 Pseudomonadota bacterium | reverse complement strand
GTCCGGTCGAGGCCTAGATCCTGCCACACGCGGCCGAGGTTTCCCCAGTTGGCGGGGGTCAGCGTGCACCGCTGGTCGGAGTCGTCGGTGCAGAAGCGGTGAGCTCCGCGAATCAAACAGTCACCGTTGGGCTTTCTTTGCACGCACGGGCGGTGCGACTGGATCCAGTCCATCCAGGCATCCGCCGCGTCGCCGTCGCGGGTGCTGACGAGGTAGAGCATGACGCCGAGCGACATGTCGCGGGAGAACGAGTTTTCCTGCCCGACGTTGTCGCCTTTGCGGCGAGGCGAACGCCACCAGCGGCCGTCCGTGTCCTGCGAGTCGCGCACCTGCGCACAGCCCAACATATCGCCCGATGCGCAAAGCAAGCCCGAGAACAGCGTCATGTCGCCGTCGTCGCAGTTGGCTTTCGACGGATAGCCGTCGCACTGGGGCGCGATCGAGGTCCAGTATTCGCGTGGCGTCATCGCTGCCACCGACGATAGGGACGACGCTGATTTATCCGGGCCGCACGAAGATACGGCGAGGGCCAGGCCTAAGAAAAGTACGGCGAAACGATTGATCATCCTCTGACTATATCAGATCAGGTCGTTGACCTGGGAGAGGAGGTTTTTCCGTTTCGCCTTCTTACCTAAGAGAAGGGCGTCGACGCGCGTTGCCGTCTGTTCGACGAATGTGGCGTCCTTCAAATACTTAAGATTGATACGGACGTTGAGCCGCGCGGCCTTCAGGCCGGCGTCGGCCAGCAGGACTGCAATCCCCGCGTCGCTCACCACCGTCTTTTTGACGGCGGGGATGAGGGATTCGGCGTGCCGGAACAGTTCGCTCAGGAGGTCCATCGTCCGCAGGGGGACCTCGGTCGCGGCTTTGAGGGCGGCTTGCGTCGCCGTCGCGCGGGCGAGTTTTTCCGCGTCCGAGGCGTTGGGGAGCTTCATCGCGGCCATAACGGCCGAAAACGCCCCGGCATCTTCGTCGGCGAGTTCGAGAAACCGGTTACGCGCGGCGGTGAGCTCCTTGAGGAGCTCTTTCCGGCCCATTGCGGAGAGGCCTTTCGCCGCATCGCCCGTGACGTTGAGGCACATCGAAAGGAGCGCTGCGCTTTGGGCTCCCGTCAGGGCAACGGCCGCGCCGCCGCCGGGCGCGGGCGCGTCGCTCGCCAGCTCCGCAAGAAACGCCTCGATGCCCTGGCCTCGGATTTCAGGAGTGGTAGTTGTCATAGAGTCTCAGCGTGTTCCGCATGGCCATCGTCACCGTCATGGGGCCGACGCGCGGCACCCAGACCGCTGCCTTCGCCAGGACGTCGTCGTCGAAGTTCTTCATGGTCGAGAAGTTGACGCAGTAAGCGCCGGCGCGGATCTCGCTGGCTCTGACCAGCGGGAAAGCGCGGCTCGGTACGCCCGTGATCACGATGTCGGAGCGCGCGAGCGCGTCGGCACGCGAGACGGTGGTTTCGACCACGTGCTCTTTCTTAAAGTGGAGCGGACCGTCGAGGTCGAACGAAAAGACGTCGGCGCCGTCGTTGGCCAGCATGCTGGCGAGGGGGCGGCCGACGACTTCGCTGCGGTTGAAGATCGTCACGGTCTTCCCCCCCAGCGGGTCGGTGGCCTTTTTGTTCATCGCGCCGGCGGCGTCGAGGAGCTTCACCACGGCGAGCGGAGTGCAGGGAAGAATCGCCTTCTTTTTCCGCTCGGGATCGACGTAACGCTGATTGTGATAGAGCTTCCTCACCCAGTGGGTGCCGAGCCCTTCAATGTCCTTCCGGTGGTCGACCAGGTCTTTGATGTAGGCGTCGTGCTCGGTCGCAAAGATCGGGTAGTAGACGATGATGCCGTG
>JAYVWD010000818.1:0-7325 GCA_043786345.1 Pseudomonadota bacterium | reverse complement strand
ACGCGCGCGACCTGGGTCACCGCCTCGGTCGCCTCCCAAGTGTCGCCGCTCCAGCCTTGCCGCACTGCGGCCGCGCCGTCGGCGATGAGCGCCGCGCCGTCGCCGAGCGACAGGTTCGCGAGGGCGTAACGGGTCCCGGGCACGTTGGCGTCGAAGAGCTCCACGTCGGCGAAGATCCGCACCTCGCCCGCCCGGCTTAGGACGAGCTCGCGGGCGGTCTGCGTCGCCTCGGTGAGCGCGGCGGCGGGGCCGTCGCGGCGTTCGACGCTGATCCGCTTGGTCCCGGCGAGCCGGCCGTCGGGTGTCAGGCCGGCGTGCGCGGTGACCGCCAGAACGCCCTGGCTCCATTGCGCCTTCGCCTCGAGCACGAAGCTCGTCTCCGTCATCTCGTACCGGGCGTGCGCGACTTGCTTGCCGCGCGCGCACAGATCCACCGCCACGTCGGCGAAGGACGCGCCGGGGCCGGCGTGCAGGACGCGGAAGCGGGCGTGATCCGGCGCGCCGTCGCCGCCGGACAGGCGCACGGCGTGCGTCTTGCCGTCCAGCGCCGGGGGGCCGAGCGCCGCGAGGACGCTGCGAAACTCGCAGAGCGTCTCGTCGACGGCGGACAGATCGGCGAAAAACGCCCGCGTCGCACGCGCCGTCTCGCAGGCCGCATAGCTCGCATCGGGCGTCCGCTTGAACGCCTCGGCCAGGCCACCGTCGCCGTTGGCCGCGCCGCTTTCGGCCTGGGCGCCGAGGCTGATGCCGTGCCCCGTGGTCGCGATCGCGGCCTCGCCGGCGACGGGGTCGCTGAAGAGGGGGAGCATGGCGGCGCTCGTGACGCCGGCCGTTCCCGCGGCCAGGCTCGGCGCCTCGTCGCGCCGGTCGAAGGCGGGGTCGGACGTGTCGGCGTCGTCCATTTTGGCGGCGTCGTCGGCGAAGGCCTCGCTCGCGTCTTCGTTCTTGCACGCAGCGGGTGCCAGCAGCGCGGCTGCGAGCACCCATGTCGCCGTCCTCGGCATCAGGCGTCCTCCAGGCATGGATCCGAGATATTTCTCGGTCGAAAGCCGCGCGCCCCTTACCCGCCCGGCTTTCGAATGATCGGTAAAGGCTCGTCGGCTCACCGGAATGCGCCCGATTCCGCGCCCGTTCCAAGCCGGCCGGCGCGGCGCCGCCGCCGTCATTTTTTCTTGAGGAAGTCGAGGATCACCTTCTGATCCGCCTTGCCCATCAGGCCGCCGATCGGCATCGGATCGGCGTCGTCCTGGATCCGCTTCGCGATCACCGCGGCCTGGTCCTTCACGTTGACCGCGTTGTCGACGTAGACCGGATACGACTTCGCGGTCGGGCCGTGGCAGCCGCCGCCGTTGCAGTTGTCCTTGAGGACCTGGTTCACCGCCGCGAAGGCGTCCGCGCTGGCGGAACCGCTGGCCGAGCCCGCGCCCGCGGCGCCCGCGCCGAGCAGGGCCTTGAAGTCCACCTTGCAGGCCGGTGCCGAGCCGCTGCCGGACGCCGGTTCGGCCGGCGTCTCGACCAACCCGCGGATCGCGACGTTCACGTACTGAGTTTTGCCGCCCTCGCGCTTGATCATGTGGACTTTGACGTTGTCCTTGTCTTCCTGCGAGCAGGCGTAGATTTGGTAGCCCGCCTCGAGGTTCGGCCTGAGCTTGCCGTCGAGCGCCTCGGGCGCCCCTGGAAACCTCGCTTTCACCTCGTCGGCCGTGCAGCACCAGCCGACGAGCGGCGCGCCGCAGGAGCCGCCGGTTCCGGAGATGATGAGGACGGTGCTCGCCTCGCTGTCGGCGCCGGCGCTCCCGGAGGCCGACGCGGTGCTCGCGGTTCCGGAGCTGCCCGAGCTGCCCGAGCTGCCCGAAGCCTTCGTCGGCGCGTCGTCGTCGTCGAGCGTGCTGAGCTGGAGGCTCATCTCCGGCAACCAGACCTTGCCGTCGCCCACGCACTCCTCGAATTTGTCATTGAGCTTAGTGATGAGCGCGGCTTCGCCGTCGGTGCTGCCCGCCTCGGCCTTGGGCTTCGAAGTCTTCTTGTTCCGGGACTTGCTCAATGGGGAGTTGACGGCGTCGTCGGCGCAAGCGGGGGCGATCCCCACGAGCAGCGCGCCGAAAAGAAAGATGGTCAGGGGAAACCGCAAGCGTCCGTCCTTGAGGGTCACATCAGCTGCCAGTCGGGCGAGCTGCAAACGGTCATGTACAGGAACCGCCAGCCATCCAGCGACGCCTTGCCTTCGGAGGCCTTGCGCACGACGTCCATCAGCGCGTCGTGCACCCCGGTGGTCGGCTGCTGGCCGGGGTAGAATTGCTCGTAGACTTTGTCGGTCGCGCCCGCGCTCGGCGGATCGAGAACCGAGGCGCCCTCCAGCTGGCCGACCGCGAATTTGAGGAGGGCGTCGTTGAAGATCAGGCTCTCGCAGGTGCGGATCCGGTACCCTTCGCGCGTCGCCATGCTGACCGGCACCATGCTGAGCTGGCTGAAGCTCAGGCGGCCCGCGCAATTGTTGGTTTCGGGGCGGCCGATCTGGTCGCAGGGCGCGCCGAAGGCCGCCATGTTGTTGCGGATCATCGGGATGACCACCGGCGCCGCCTCGGGGCCGAAGATCTGCAGGAACACCGAGCTGACGTAGAAGCGGTCGCCCATCTTGGGACGGGCGAGCGCCGTGCGCGCGATGCCGAATTCGATGCCGTCCGGAACGACGGCGCTCATCTTCGCGGCCGAGCCGTCCGGGCTGACTGTGACCTTGGTCTCGCCGTCGTCGATGGTGGCGTCGGGACTCGCCTTCCTGGCCTTGCGGGCGAGCGGCTTGTCCTTCTTCTTGGCGCAGGCGGTGACGCCCAAGCCGAGCCCGAGGAGGAGCGCGAGGATCCGGCTAGACATTCTTCGCCTCCTCGACGACCGACTTGATGCCGCTGTCGTCGGCCGTGATCAGGCTCGCGAAGTTTTTCATGGGGCGCTCGACGTTGAGCAGGGTCGCGACCGTCGACGACACGTGGCCGATGTTGAGGTGGCCGATCGTCTTGTCGTGGTCGATGTTGGCGGCGCCGCCCCAGGTGCCCGCGTACGCGGGGATGTCCTTGGTGGCGTCGCTGGCGTTCGCCCGGATGTTGCCGATGACCAGGGGCGCTTTGATCGCCCCCGACCAGAGGGACATGACGTTACCTTCCCAGCCGTGGTCGGCGCCCGAGCCGTCCGTGCGCGCGGAGCGGCTGAACTCATTGGCCAGGTGGATCACAGTGTTGTTCCATTGCCCCTTGGCCTTGAGGACCTGCACGAGCTCATAGATGCACGCCGCGATCCCGCGGTAGCCGTAGGACCAGATGAGCGTGCTGAGGGCGGTCCCGGCCGCGTGCTCGTCGCTCTGGTGGAGGACGTTGACCTGGGCGCCGCCGGCGACTTGCAGCAGGTTCGCGGGCTGATTGCACGAGAGCTGCACGGCCGCGCCGAGGCCCTCGGCGATCATGAACTCGGCTACGGCGAAGCCTTCGGCGAGGTTCGTCAACATCGTGTCGGCCTTGAGGATCGTCCGCAGGTCGGCCTGTTCATAGACTTTGGGGTTGCCCGAGGGGTCGAGCAGGTTCACGCCCTGGCGCATTTGCGCCGCGATGCCGGCCGTCGCGACCGGCTGGTCGTTGACTCCGGGGATGTCGAGCGCCATGCAGCCCGCGATGATCGCGCGGTATTTGCCGACCAGCCCGCCGTAGATCCCCGGCAGGTCGCCGAAGGCTTTCAGCAGCAGGCCGCGCGCGCTCTCGCGGTCGCGGAAGAGGCCGCCGGAGCCGGGCGCGCGGGCCTCCGCGGCCTTCTTCATCTTGCCGAGCGCCGCCTCCATCACCTCGTTTAGGTTTTGGCGCTTCGCATAGAGCGGGCTCTGCTTGATCGCGTCCTCGTATTGGAACGGGTCGAGGAACTGCTGCAGCGGGTTGCGCGCCGCGTCTTCCGGGAACCATTTGAGCTGGCCGACGCCCTGGTTCGATGTGTAGGCGTCGTCCATGACGCCGCCGGCGACGGTCACGGCCGGCAGCGGCTTGGTCGAGCCGTCGGCGACGAGGCCGTTCAGGCTGGCGGCGCCGGTGAGCGGCAACATCTGCTTGATGCGGTTGTTGACGTGGCCGTCCGACTGCATGTCGTAGCCGCGGACGATGAGCATGTTCTCGAGGAGGCCTGCCATCGGCGCGGCCGCCTGGCCGTTCGGGCGGGGAAGGTTCGCGCCCCAGAGGATCGGCATGTTGACCGTCTGGCCCGCGGCGGAAAACGGCTTGGCCAGATAGGCCGGCTGGCCGCCGACGAAGCAGTTGTTGACGCCGCCATTGCGGACGACCGTCTCAGGCCCCTTGTAGGGATGCAGCGCCAGGTCGAAGTACCAGCGCGGCGGCCCGGACTCGAGGTAGATGAAGACGTAGTTGCGCGGGCCCGCATCGCTTTGAGCGTTCGCTTCGAGGGCGGCGCTGCTGATCAGGCTCGCGACGACGGCCGAGACCGGGCTCACGAAGGGGAGCGTCGCGCCGGCGCCCAGGATCTGCAGGATCTCCCGGCGGCTCAGGTGGCCGGTCTGCGTAAAGATGTTTTTGTCGCGCATGACCATCCGTGCCGGCTCCGCTCGAATTTCACTGAACCGAGACCGCGCGGCGCATGCCGGCGAGCTTGTAGAAGTCGGTTTCGATGATGTCCTTGACCAGCGTCATGACGTTTTGGTGCTCTTTGAATTCGCGGCCCAGGCGGATCACGAGGTCCCGATAGTAGAGGTCGCCGGCCGAGAGCTTCGGGTTGTTCGGGTCGCCCAGGTCCTGGAGGCTCACGCGCAAGCCGGTGAAGAGCTCGAAGTACCGCGACGCGGCGCACACGTAGAGGTCGTCTTCCGCGGCGATCGCCTCGCCGAGCTGCTGCAGCCCGGTGACTTTCCGATTGATGAGGTCGCCGTCGAAGCTGCGGTAGACGAGCGCCCCGACCGGCGGTTGCGTCGCGTAGGCGGCGTTCGTCACGTCGTAGGCGACCATGTGGATGCTGTCCCAGAAGGCGACGCGGTCCATCGGGAAATTGAGGTAGCGGATGTTGCGCGCCGTCGCCGCCATGGGGTCGAGCGAGCCGTGGCACTGCATGCAGCTCGCCTGCTTGCGGAACGGCAGCTCCGAGGCCGGCTCGACCAGCGCCTGCACGTCCTCGCTGCGGACGGCCGGGATGTCGCGGCACATGAGGTCCTGCAGGATCGCCTTGGACCAGCGGCGCGGCATCTTGAGGCCGCCGTCGTTGTCCTCGACGCCGCGGCCGAAGTTGAGCATCAGGAACGACTGCGAGCCGATGAGGCCGCCGCCGAAGTGCGCGTAGAGCGGGATCGGCTTCGCCCAGTCCTTCGGGTCCTGGATGACGGCGCCGGCGTAGGCCGGGTTGTCCACCATGCGTTGCACGCCGACGACGTCGCCGCGCAGGTGCCAGGGCGGGTCATAGCGCACGACCTGGTCGGCGCGGTTCCGGTAGCCGAGCGGCGGCATGCCTTTGCCGGGATAGGCGTCTTCGGCCGCGCCGGGCGCGCGCACCGCGACCATCCCGGTGCTCTCGAGGAGGATGCTCGAGAACGGGATGCCTTGGCCGAACACGGCGCGCGTCACGTAGTGCGCGGCCTCGCCCGGATCGCGCATCTGGCGGTTCGGGCCGTAGATCTCCCCGAGCGGGAGCGAGTTGAAGTAGTTGTCCGAGCTGAACCAGGTGCGGTGGAAGTCGGAGAAGGTCTGCAAGGTCGCGACCTTTTCCTCCGCATCCTCGGGCGTGTGGTCGAAGGCGGCGCCCGCGAGGACCTGCATGCAGGCGTCCGTCGGCGTCAGCGCGCCGTTCTTCACGGCCGCGTAGAGCCGGTGCGACTTCTGGAGGCGCATGCGCGTGATCGTGCCGTAACAGCGGTTGAACTGCGCGAGCGGCGGGATCTCGTCGTTCGGATTCGTCGCCGGCTCGGCGAGCGCGGTGCCGGCGACGAGCAGGACGAGGCCGAGCTTGCGCAGGCGGATAATAGGAAAGGATCGCTTGGAAAAGACCGGCGGCAAGGGGCACTCCTCGGTGCGTCCCGCATCGGTCCAATTTGGCTGACCCTTTACAGGCCTTTTAACTTGGGACGTAAGTCCCTCAAGTTACGAGCATTCCACCGTCGACGGGCAGCTCGACCCCGGTGATCCACGCGGCCGCCTGGCTCGCCAGAAACACGATGGCGAGCGCGACGTCGGCGGGTTGGCCGACGCGGCCGAGGGGGTGAAGCCGGGCGGCGCCCTGCATTCCGCGCGCATACTCGGCGTCGGTCGCATAGCGGCCGCGGTACATCGGCGTCTCGACGATGGCCGGCAGAACGCAGTTGACGCGGACGCCGGCCGGCGCCAGCTCGAGGGCGAGGCTGCGCGTGAGGTGGCTGAGCGCCGCCTTGCTGGAGTTGTAGGCGACGGCGTTCGGGATCGGCTTTGCGGCGAGGGTGGAGCTGACGTTGACGATCGCCTTCCGTTCCGAAGCCGTGAGGAACGGCAAGAGGTCGCGGATCAACGCGAACGGCGCCGTGACGTTCGCGTCGTAGGCGCGCTGCCAGAGGCCGTCGGTGGTCTCGGCGAGGGGCGCGCCCTCGAAGAGCCCGGCGTTGTTGACCAGGATGTCGAGCGGGCCGTGGGCGCCGACGGCCGCGGCGATGGCGGCGCGGCCGGCCGGCGTGGTGACGTCGGCGGCGACGACCTCCGCCTTCACACCGGGGTGGGCCAAGGCGAGGCGGGCGGCCGTGATCTCCAGCTTTTCGCGGGTGCGGGCGCAGAGGAAAACGCGCTTCGCGCCCGCCGCGGCGAACGCCAGGGCCGTAGCCTGACCGATGCCGCTGCCGGCCCCGGTGACGAGGGCGGTGGCGCCGTCGAGGCGGAAAGCGGCGGCGGTCACGGGCCCGTCCCGGCCGCGCCGGCGCGGCGGATCATGACTTTGTTGTTCGAGGTCTCGTGCAGCACGATCTGGTCCAGGACGATCTTCGGCGCTTCCCGGCCGAGCAGGGCGCCGAGGCGTTGCCAGAGCCGCTCCGCGAAGACCTCGGTCGTCGGGATCGCGCCGCTCATCCAGCTGACGTCCTTGTTCAGGTTCTTGTGGTCGACGTCGCCCAGGATGTGCTCATTGACCACCGTTTTGAGCTGGCGGAGGTTCATGATCATGCCGGTCTCGGCGTCGAGGCCGCCGGTGACGGTGACCTCGAGGGTGTAGTTGTGGCCATGGCCCTCCGGATTCGAGCACGGGCCGAAGACCTCGCGGTTCTTCGCCTCCGTCCAATCGGGTCGGAAGAGGCGGTGTCCGGCGCAAAACTCGAAGCGGCGCGTCACGCTGATCTG